>JBIKKZ010000208.1:0-3276 GCA_044360095.1 Vulcanococcus sp.
GGCCGGAGGCGCCGTTGGCGGCGGGCCTGGCGGATCAGCTGCGGGCGGCGGGCTTCGCCGTGTTCGGCCCCGGGGCCGATGGCGCCCAGCTGGAGGCCAGCAAGCAATGGGCCAAGGCGTTGATGGCGGAGGCCGGTGTGCCCACCGCCGGCTACTGGCCGGCCAACAGCCGTAAGCAAGCCCTGGCTGCCCTGGAGGCCCAGGGCAAACCACTGGTGGTGAAGGCCGATGGGCTGGCCGCCGGCAAGGGGGTCACCGTGGCCGAAACCATGGAAGAAGCCCGGGCGGCCATTGAGGAGATTTTCGCGGGGCGCTTCGGCGCGGAGGCCTCCCTGGTGTTGGAGGAGCGCACCGAGGGGCCCGAGGTGTCGGTGTTTGCCCTCACCGATGGGGAGCGGATGGTGCTGCTGCCGCCGGCGCAGGACCACAAGCGCATCGGCGAGGGGGACACGGGCCCCAACACCGGCGGCATGGGGGCCTATGCGCCGGCGCCGCTGCTGGATGCGGCGGGGCTGGAGCAGGTGCGCCAGCGGGTGCTGGAGCCCACCTTGGCGGCGCTGCGGGCGCGGGGGATCAGCTACCGGGGCGTGATCTACGCCGGCCTGATGCTCACCGCCGATGGGCCCAGCGTGATCGAGTTCAACTGCCGCTTCGGCGATCCCGAATGCGAAACGCTGATGCCGCTGCTGGGGCCGGAGCTGGCCCAGGTGTTGGTGGCCTGCGCCACCGGCCAGCTGCAGCGGGCCCCCAGCCTCACCATTGCGCCCCTGTGCAGCGCCTGTGTGATCGCCGCCGCCCAGGGCTACCCGGGCAGCGTGCGCAGCGGCGATCCGATCGAAGGCAGCCTGAAGCCCAGCGAGAGGGTGCAGATCTTCCATGCCGGCACCCAGCGCCTGGCCGACGGGCGCTGCGTCAGCAGCGGCGGGCGGGTGCTGGCGGTGGTGGCCCAGGACAACGGCTTTGATGCGGCCTTCGCCAAGGCCTACCGGGCCCTGGAGCAGGTGCACTTCGACGGCATGGTGGTGCGGCGTGACATCGGCCACCAGGTGCGCTCTCACTAAGCTGCCGCCGCTCCCCCCCCCCACCGTGCGCAGCACCCCCGCCCAAGCACCCCTGAGCTGGTGGCAGCGGCTGGCCAGCTGGTGGGCGGAATTCAGCCTGCAAACCAAGCTGCTGGCGGCGGCCACCCTGGTGGTGAGCCTGGTGATGGCGGCCATCGCCTTCTTTGCGCTCAATGGCATCCAGGCGGATGTGCGCATGAGCGACACCCGCTTCGCCCGCGACCTGGGGTTGCTGCTCTCCGCCAACGTCACACCCCTGGTGGCGGAAGGCAACGACCGGGAACTGGCGGCGGTGGCCGAGCGGTTCTGGAAGTCGAGCCGCAGCCTCCGCTACATCTTCTTCGCCGATCCCGACGGGATCATCTACCTGGGGATTCCAATCAGCGGCACCAGCGGCGGCAGCGAACTGCTGCTCAGCCGCCGCCTGGAGCTGCCCCAAGACCTACTGCAGCGCAGCCAGGGGCCATTGATCCGCCAGCACCTCAGCCCCGACGGGCAGGTCACCGATGTGTTCGTGCCGCTGGTGGCGGGCGACCGCTACCTGGGGGTGCTGGCCATGGGGATCAACCCCAACGAAGCGGCCCTGGCCAGCGCCGCCCTCAGCCGCGAGGTCACCGTGGCGGTGTTCATCTCGATCTGGGTGCTGGTGATCCTCGGGGCGGTGTTCAACGCCCTCACCATCACCCAGCCGGTGAAGGAGCTGCTGCGGGGGGTGCGCTCCATCGCCCGGGGTGAATTCCAGGCCCGCATTGCCCTGCCGGTGGGCGGGGAGCTGGGGGAGCTGCTGGAGGGCTTCAACGACATGGCCTCCCAGCTGGAGGCCTACAACGAAGCCAACATCGAAGAGCTCACCGCCGCCCAGGTGAAGCAGCAATCGCTGATCGCCACCATGGCCGACGGCGCCCTGCTGTTGGATGCGGAGGGGCGGCTGGTGCTGGTGAACCCCACCGCGCGCCGCCTGTTCCGTTGGGAGGGCCGCAAGCTGGAGGGCAGCCTGGTGGGCGATGAGCTGCCGGAGGTGCTGGCCCTCGAGCTGCAGGCACCGCTCGACAGCCTGCTGGGCGGCGAGAAGGACAGCAGCGATGTGCGCTGCAGCTTCGGCGAGCCGCCCCGCACCCTGCGGATTGTGTTGCAGTCGGTGCGGGACGCCAGCGGCGAAAGCCTCAAGGGCATCGCCGTGACCATCCAGGACCTGACCCGCGAGGTGGAACTCAACGCCGCCCAGAGCCGTTTCATCAGCAACGTCTCCCACGAGCTGCGCACGCCGCTGTTCAACATCAAGAGTTACGTGGAAACCCTCCACGACCTGGGGGATCAACTCAGCGACGAGGACCGCAAGGAATTCCTGGCCATCGCCAACGCCGAAACCGATCGGCTCACCCGCCTGGTGAACGACGTGCTCGACCTCTCCCGCCTGGAGAGCGACCGGGTGTGGGCCATGGGGCCAGTGGAGCTGCGGCCCGCCATGGAGCAGACCCTGCGCAACTACCGGCTCAACGCCGAAGACAAGGGGGTGGACCTGCAGCTGGCGGTGGACGAACAGCTGCCGGCGGTGCGCGGCAACTGGGATCTGCTGCTGCAGGTGTTCGACAACCTGGTGGGCAACGGGCTCAAGTTCACCGCCAGCGGCGGACGGCTGCAGCTCAGCGCCTACCCCTGGCCCGACACCTGCACCCTCGACCCCAGCACCGCCCCCGGCGGCGACAACCCCGCCTGCGCCCTCACGGCGCCGCTGCCGCGGCTGCGGGTGGAGATCGCCGACACCGGTTCCGGCATCTCCCGGGAAGACCAGCAGCGCATCTTTGAGCGCTTCTACCGGGTGGAAAACGCCGTGCACACCGAGGTGGGAACGGGCCTGGGCCTCTCAATCGTGCGCGGCATCCTCGAGAAGCACGGTGCCAGCATCCGCATGGCCAGCGAACTGGGGGTGGGCACCACCTTCTGGTTCGACCTGCCCCTGGAGCAGGCCGACGCCACGGAACTGTCGCTGCAGCTGGAGCGCCGCGGCCCCAGCTAGGGGCGGCGGCGCCTACAGGCGATCGTCGCCGGAAACCCCCTGCACGATCCGCGACAGCTCGCTGCGCTCATCGGTGCTGATCCGGTGCGGCACGCCGCTGATGATGCGCTCGAAGTTGGAGAACGAATCTTTGATCTCGGGGCCGTTACCCGTGATCATGAATTCGCGGATGCCCTTGTCGTGCCAGGAGCCGCGCAT
>JBIKKZ010000209.1:0-3257 GCA_044360095.1 Vulcanococcus sp.
AGGTTCACCCACAGCAGTGGATCCCCCTGGAACGGGTAGAGGTAGCGGTAGAGCTCGATGTAGTCGTCGTCGGTGAGATCCCGGGGGCTCTTGCGCCAGGGGGCCTCCCGCTTGTTCACGGTTTCCCCCTCCAGCTGCACCTCCACCGGCATGAAGTCGCAGTAGGTGGTGATCAGTGTGCGGATGCGCGCCGGCTCGATGTATTCCAGCTCCTCGTCCATCAGGTGCAGCACCACATCGGTGCCGGGCTCGCTGCGCTCTGCCCCCTCCAGGCTGAAGTTGGGGGAGCCGTCACAGCTCCAGCGCACCGCCTCGCTGCCGTCACGGGCGCTCAGGGTCACCAGCTCCACCTGCTTGGCCACCATGAAGCTGGAGTAGAAGCCCAGGCCGAAGTGGCCGATGATCGCGTCGTTCTCCTGCTTGTACTTCTCCAGGAAGTCTTCGGCGCTGGAGAAGGCCACCTGGTTGATGTAGCGCTTGACCTCATCGGCGGTCATGCCGATGCCGTTGTCGGAAATGGTGAGGGTCTTGGCTTCGCGGTCGATGCGGATGCGGATCTGGCCCTCGCTGCCCTCAGCGCAGTCGCCGGCCATGGCGGCCATGCGGCGCTTGCTGATGGCATCCACCCCATTGCTCACCAGCTCCCGCAGGAACACCTCATGGCCGCTGTACACGGCCTTCTTGATGATCGGGAAGATGTTCTCGGTGTGGATCTGGATCTGGCCCTGTTCCGCCTGCAGCACCACCGGTCTCAAAGCAACGGGATTCCCAGATTCCCCCGCGGTGGTCGGCAGCGCCAAGGGGCTGCCATGGGCAGGTAACCGTCCAAGCCACCCTGCGCCGGATGCCCCGGGGGCGTCAGCCCCGTTGCAACACCACCTGGGTGGAGTCGAGCCAGGCGCCGCTGGCATCGAAACGCCGGATCAACCGCTCGAGCCGGTTGGGCCCGCTGAGCCAGCCGGCCTCCACGTCAAACGCCTCCCGGTGGCTCACCTGTTCCGGGCTGAGGTGGTAGCCGCCGTCGGGCAGGAGGGTGAACCGCTGCGGGTCCGGCATGCGGGCCCTGCGCACCGCTGGGGCGTTGTCCCCGCTGGCCTCCAGGCCGCCCTCGAGGCTTCCCTCCAGGGTTTCGGTGCCCAGCTGGCTGCGCCACTGCACGCCGCCGGATTGGGGGCTCAGTTCAAGCGATGCGGCCAGGGTCTCCGGCTCCGGCCAGTCGGCGGTGATCCGTTGGGCCTCACCTCCCCAGCGGCCGATCAGTTGGTGCAGGTGCAGGGGCGGGCACTCGGGTTGGTCCGTGCCGCTCCGCCACTCGCGGATCAGCACCAGCTGGTCAAACCGGCCATCGTCATGGTGCAGCTGCACCAGGCGGTGGCGCCGGTCGCCATCGATGAAGCCGAACTCACCGCCGAACACCGTTCCCGGAGCCACTTGCAGGGTGCCCTTGCAGAAGCTGCCGGAGCTGAAAAACACCACCTGGCGGCCGAGGCTGCTGTAGTCCTGACGGCTGTCACGGATGGGGGTGCCTCCGCGATCGCCAGCGGCGTAGCGACACAGGCGGAAGTGCACCAGATGCTCCTCCGCCCCCTGCTCAAGGCTCAGGATGGAGTCGGTGCTCTCCAGCTCCCTAGCATCGCGGTCGATGCCGGTGAAGGTGCCCCGCCATTCGCCGAGGTTGCACAGAAAGTTGTCCCACTGGCTGGCCATGGTGGAGGGATGCGGCGATTCGGGGCCTGGGGGTCAGCTGCGCTTCTGCAGGGAGGGTTGTTCCTCCGGAAGGATGGCTCCCGCCACAGGGCACACCTGCAGGCAGATGCCGCAGTCGATGCAGGTGTCGAAGTCGATCCAGTAGTAGGGGGTGCCTTTGGCGTTGGCCCCCTGGCCGGGCTGGATGCAGGCCACCGGGCAGGCGTCCACGCAATCGGCCACCCCTTCACAGATGTCGGTGACGATCGTGTGGGCCATGGATGCGATGTCGGCGTGGCTGGATCCTAGGCAGCGCCTTGGATCCAACGGGCCTCGCTGCAGAGGCGCTGACGGGCGATGGCCTCCGCTTCCGTGGCACTGCCGCAGGGCTGGTGGTGCAGCTCCGCCGCCTGGCCAACCCCATGGAGCTGCTCCAGCAAAGCCAGGGCCGGGCCCAGGTCCGCTGCGGTGGCCCAGGCCACCAGCACCCTCCCCTGGGGCACCGGTGCCGTGGCGTCGGTGCCCAGCAGCTCCCGCACGGCCTCCACATCCACCCCAAACCCGAGGCCGGTGGCTGTCCCCCCGAACCGGCTCACCAGGGCGTCGTAGCGGCCACCACTGGCGATGGCCACCGGGGCCTCCGCTCCGCGGCACACCAGCTTCAGCACCAGGCCGTCATAGAGGTCGAAGTGGGGCTGGAAGCTGGGGTCGAGCTGCAGGGTCACCCCCTGCCGGGCCGCCGCCGGAGCCAACCGTTTCAGGGTGTGGGCCAGCTGGTCGAGCACTGGGGTCGGACCCAACAGCTGCTCCAGCTGATTAAGCACCGGTTCCACATCCCCGCGCAGGCGCATCAGCCCCTGCAGGGCTTGGCGCTGGTGGCCGGGCAGGTCGAGCTGCGCCAGGGCCAGAGGGTCGTACTGAATGAGGGCCCGTCGGGTGGCCACCCGCTGCGGCTCAGGCACTTGCCCCAGCAACGTGGTCAGCACGGCGTGGTGCCCCACCAACAGCACCGGCCGGTGGGCAGCGGTGATCCCCAGCTGCCGCAGGCAGGCCAGCAGCAGCAGCAGCAATTCCCCATCGCCAGCCGCGGGGTCCAAGCTGCCATCCCCCAGCAGCTCCACGCCGCTCTGCAACCGCTCCTCAAAGCGGGGGCCGGTTTCCCCCTCCACCGTGCGGAACACTGATCCGGCACTCCACAGCCGCAGGGGGCGCGGGCGCTGGCCCAGGCGGGTGCAGGCGGCCCGGGCGATGGAGGCGGTCATCTCCGGCCGCAGTCCAAGGGGTTCGGCGGCCGCCACGCGCACCAGCTCACGGTCGTTGATGCTGCCGCCGGCCTCGAGGGTTTCCAGCCGCTCAACCGCCGGTGGCGACACCTCGGCGTAGCCCCACATCCGATACACGCCGGCGAGCTGCTCGCACAGCCAGCGGTTGGCTTCCACCTCACGGGGATTGAGATCCCTGGCGCCAGCCGCCGGTTGCAGGGCCATGGTTTGTGAGCCGTCCCGAAGGGCTGATCCTATGGAGCGGCGGCGGTGGCGCCATGGGGGGCATCCAGTTCCGGGGCGCCGAAG
>JBIKKZ010000035.1:0-10386 GCA_044360095.1 Vulcanococcus sp.
CGGTGATCGGCACGGCGGTGCTGCGCTACTGGCCGCTCAACCGCCTTGGCCCGATTCGGTTCTCCACCCCGCAGGGCCTCGATCCGGCCGAACAGCTGGGGTAGGGTGCTGTTGTTCCGCAGCGCACATCGGGATGTTCAACCCGGAGTTCCTGACGAGCGACAGCGAGGCGATCAGCAGCAATTCGCTGATTCAGTACTTGCAGGACCAGTCGCCCGAGGTGCTGCAACGGGTGGCCCGCTCCGCCAGCGGCGACATCCAGGACATCATTCGCCACAACGTGCAGGGCCTGCTGGGCATGCTCCCGGGGGAGCATTTCGACGTGAAAATCACCGCCAGCCGCGACCACCTGGCCGGCTTGATGGCCTCCGCGATGATGACCGGCTACTTCCTGCGCCAGATGGAACAGCGCATGGAGCTGGAGGCCAACCTATTCGCCGGCGGCGACGCCGAGGTGGACCCCGGCGAACTCAAGCTCTAGGGCCCGGTCTCCGCTCAGCCCAGGGGCTGCTCCGGCACCACCCCACGGCGCAGCAGCCAGCGGTCGATGCCGGCCAGATAGCCCCAATCCCCCTGGTCGGGGGCCCAGCGGCGCCGTTCCAGGGCCTCGGCCAGCTCCACCAGCTGTGCGGCTGTGCAGGGCACGGGGGCGTCGTAGTGGGCCGGCACCAGCCAGCGCAGTTCCGGCAACCGCGCCAGCTGCCGCAGCCACTCCAGCAGCAGCCCCTGGGCGCGCGGAAACACCAGCCGTTCCAGCACCGGCGCCACCTGCACCCCCCCCACCGCCTGGTCCTGCAGCTCGGCGAACACCACCGCCGAACTGCGGGACCACTGGAACGGGTACAGCCCGAAGTAGGTGCGGGCGTTGCGGCAGCCGGGGCGGAAGGCCTGGCCCAGCAGCTGCCCCAGGGGGGGCACATTGAGGGCCTCCGGCCGCAGGTAGGAGGCGAACAGCGCCAGGCGCTGCCAACCCTTGAGCCGCAGCTCAGGGCTGTCCTGCAGGGGCTCGTCGCCACGGTCGCGGGCGTGGAACAGCAGCGGTGTGGGGTCGAGGTTGAACAGCGCCGGCGGCTCGGGGTTGATGGCCACCAGGGCATCAGTGATCAGCAGTGCACCACTGGGGCGGTGCAGGCAGCCAAACTCCTGGAAGCGGCCCAGCCCCAGGTTCAGGGGGCCGAGGCTGAGCCAGTGGAGCTCGTCGGGGTGGGGGAAGCCCTGCTCCCCCAGCACCCGCGTGCGGCCGGGGGGGAAGCCGAGCCAGCTGGAGGGCAGGTTGAGCGGAAAGCTCCACTGGCCGGGGGTGACCCACACCTCGGCCTTGGGGAAGGCGCGGGCCATGGCCGGCACCGGCAGCTTGTGCTCGAGGCCCGAGGCGGTGGGCAGCAGGATCGTGCGCACCGGCCCGAAGCGCTGCTCGAGCGAGGCCAGGGCGCGCCGCAGCTCTGCCGTGGGGGCCACCGGGGCGTAGAGCATCAGGCCGCCCCGCACCCGCGCCACGGACATGCGGATCGGCACCGCCACGTAGAACACGCCCTGCAGCTGCTCGAAGCTCCACAGCTGCTCGGGGATCAGCTCCCGCACCAGGGTGCGGCGGCGGCCGTAGGGGTAGAGCGGCAGCAGCGGCCACCAGGGCCAGCGCAGGTCGCCCGCGGCCCCTGGAGCCGGCAGCGTGGTGCGGGGGGAGGTGGCAGCCATCAACGCCCGTGCGCTCAGGCCAACAGCAACAGGCTGATGCTCATCACCACCATGCCGGCGATCACACCACCGATCATGAGGTAGTGGCGGGCCCCGGTGCGTTGGGCCGCCGGCAGCAGTTCATCGAGGCAGATGTAGATCATGGCGCCGGCCACGCTGGCGAAGATCAGGCCCAGCACCTGCTCACTGAGCAGGGAGCGCAGAAACACGTAGCCCACCAGGGCCCCCACCGGCTCCGCCAGACCCGACAGAAACGACAGCCAAAAGGCCTTGCGGCGGCTGCCGCTGGCGAAATACACGGGGGCGGAGATCGCCAGGCCCTCAGGGATGTTGTGGATGGCGATGGCGATGGCGATGCCGATCCCCAGGCGCGGCTCGGAGAGGGCCGCCACGAAGGTGGCCAGCCCCTCGGGGAAGTTATGGATGGCGATCGCCAGGGCGGCGAACAGGCCGGTGCGCATCAGGGCGGTGGAGTCTGCCGTGCCCTCCCGGAGCGGCGACAACGGCAGCTCGTGGGTGGGCAACAGGCGGTCGATCAGGGCCAACAGCACCATGCCAGCGAAGAAGGCGAGCACCGTGAGTGCGTAGCCCGTTGCGGGGCCATGGGCCGCGATCAGGGCCTGCCGCGCCTTGGGGAAAATCTCCACAAACGACACGTAGAGCATCACCCCGGCGGAGAAGCTGAGGGAAAGGGTGAGCAGGCCTGGACTGAAACGGCGGCTGATCAGCCCCAACAGGCTGCCGAATCCTGTGGAGAGGCCAGCCCCCAGGGTGAGCAGAAACGCGAACAGAAAGCGCTGGTCAAGCTCGGGCAGAGGATCCAGCAGCGGCACTCGGCTCGCTCCGCGGCACAGGGTCACCCGATGATCGCAGGCGGCGCGGCGCGTTCAGGCGGGTGGCAATCCCGACTGCTGGTGGATCACCCAGTTGGTGGCGGCCTTCTGGGTGTGCCAGGCCTGCAGCAGTTGCTTGGCGAGGGTGCGCAGCTGGACAGGATCGGCGGTGGCGTCGATGGCACGGCTGAAGCGCTCGATCTCAAATTGCTGGCCAACACTCAGTTCGATCGAGGAAGACATCGGTGCCGACATGGCCCCTCCCGCGGAGTGATCGAACGGTATCGAGCCTGCACAGGTGGCCGGTAACAAGAACTACCGGGGCGGGCAATTGTGTGGGCCTGACAGTCAACAATCCGGCCAAGATCAGCCTCCTCAATCACAATCATCAGCGCCGGTGATCAACGCCAAGCAACCGCCAGCCGCCAGAATCGGCCCATCGCACGGGGCCCATCGCCATGACTTCGCCCTTCGGCGTGTGGCTGCCGCAGGTGCACGTGATCCGCTGCGAGCGCCTCGAGGACGCCATGGCGGCGGCCCAGGCCCTGCAGGAGCGCCAATGCGTGGTGCTCCAACTGGATGGGATGGAGCCGCACCAGGCCCAGCGGCTGGTGGATTTCGTGGCCGGTGCGGTGGAGGCCCTGGAGGGGCGAATTGAACGGATCGGCACTGCAACCGTGTTGTGCGCCCCGGCCGGGGTGGAGGTGAGCCGCAACTGAACGCTCCTGCGCTCAGCGGGTGGGCTCGGGGCCGGGGGCAGCCGGAGGCTTGGGGCTGGGGTACTTGTGGCTCAGCCGCCAGAGCTCATTGCTGTGGTCGCTCGGTTCCACCTCGCGCAGCCGGCACACCAGGTTGAACACATCCTGGGGCGACAGCTCGCCGTCATCCTGCCATTTGAGGCTGGCGGGCTGCACGGGGCGCATGGGCTCAGACACCAGGCTGGAAACGTCACTTGGAAGCCACCGTATGCAGGGCGCACCGGCCCATGCGGCGGCTGCACATGCTTTGTGGTCGAAGATTTTGTGAAATTGTGCGCATCACGACCGCTGGGGATCGGGGCGCAGCCGCCGCACCCCGTGGTAACGCACGATTTCCAGCACCTCACCGCTTTGATCCACCAGGCGGTAGGTGCGGCCGGTGAGCCGAGATTTCACCCGGGCGGCGGTGTAGGCCTCAAACTGGGTGCGGCGCCACACCTCATCGCGCCATTCGGGTTCTTCATCCCAGTGGCTCTGGATGATGATCGCCATGGTGAGCGCTGCCCAACCCCCAATGTTCACCGTGCACCGGCAGGGTGTGCAAACGCTGAAATCTGAAGCTTGACTTCGGGATCAGGGCCTGATCAGTGCGGTTCTGGGCGTTCGGCGGTCTCGCTGAGGTCCTGCAGCAGCAGCAGACAGGCCATGCCCATCAGCGCCAGGGCAATGCCGCACTGGTCGTCACCGGCCAGCTCGATTGTGCGGGCTGCGGCCAGGTGCTGGGACCAGCTCAAACGCATCACAGCGGTGCCATGTGTGGGCTTCCTAGCAGGAACGCCACGGCTGCGTCGCCGCAGAACCCCTGATGGGGCTGGGGTTTAACAAACAGTCACGGGAGCTCCGTAGCGATGGCGACGGAGCTCCCCAGCGGGATCGATACCTTGACGCGATCCCACCGCCACCCTGCGATGGCCCCCATGGAACTGAGCTTCAGCCAGACCTTCGAACTGGAGCGGATGCGCCGGGACATTGACGCCACCCAGGATCCGCAGCAGCTGCGCGAGCTGAGCAAGGAACTGCTCAGGGCCTGGTACCGCGAAAAGGCCAGCACCAACCAGGCGATCCGCGCCAAGCTGGGCGACGCCTGAGCCCAGCTGTGGCGAACCAAACCAGCTCGTGTGGGGCAGCTGACCAAGGGGTCTACGCGGCCGCGGGGACGATGAAATGGTTCTTGTGAGGCTGAGCCGCCGCTGTGATGAGCCCCAAGGACGAGCCATCGCCGCAACCGCGACAGGCTCCTCAATCAAGCCAGCCGCAGAGCAGCGGTGACCACCCGGGGGAGCTGGAGGCCTACTGCGCCCGTCGTGGGCTGACGGTGGGCGCAGCGCTGAGGGCCTTCCTACGCGATCGGCTCAATTCAAAACGGTGAGCTGGGTGATGCCTGCGCTGCGGATCCAGCGGGCCACGGCGGCCGTATCGGCGGCATCGGGAAGGCAGATGCAACCGCTGCCCGGCAGGCAGGTGTGGATGCCCAGGGCGCTGCGGGTGGTCGAAAAGCGAGGCTTGAGATCAATCCAGTAGCTGCCCGCCCAGGCCTCAGGGCGACCGAGGCGGTAGAGCCCAGGCGGCAGGGGGGCAGCGTTGCCGGGACTCCAGCGGCGGTCGGCGACCTGCCGGCTGGCGATGCCGCTGGCGGCGCGCCAGCGGGCCACGGTGCTGCCGTTGCGGCGCAGCTCCAGCCACCAGATCGGATCACCGCTGGGGAAGCGGCCTTCGCCGCGGCGGAATTCCAACGCCAGGCGGCCCTCCGCCACGGCCACCGGCACCGGCCCGGAGGGCGGAAGCGAAACAGGCAGGGGCACCAGCACGGGAGAAGAGGAGCCAACGTCAACAATTCTGGCGAGCCAGCCCTGCACTAGCGAAGCAGTACACTTGTATTGACAGCCACGCGGAAACCAGCTAGTACAGTCGTACTGCAACCAAACCATGGCCGTCGCATCCCCCTACGCCGTGTTTCGCGCCGTCGACCTGGGCTGGCCCCTGCCCGTTTCAGCCCATCAGCCTGGGCCCGCTGCGGTGCAGCAGGCCAACGCAGCGCTGCAGGGCACCGCGGTGCGCAACCCACCCGCCAAACGCCGCTACGGCGGAACCCTGTGGCAACGCACGGCACCGCAATGGAACACCCTGATCCAGGGGGAGCTGTTCCCCAGCTGAGCCCAGGGGTCCGGGCGGTCAGGCCCGGTCTTCGCTGCGGAGTGGCGCCGGCTGGGGCCGGAGGGGAGCAGGAGCGCTCTGCAGCAGCGGCAGCAGGCTGCTGAGGCCGATCATCACGAAGGAGAACGCCCCCAGCAGGGCCAGCAGCCGCAGGCCTAAAGGTCGGCCGGGATCCACCGGCCAGTCGCCATCATCAATCGGAGCCGGGTGACGGCTCAGCGGAGCAGCAGGGCGGCGGAGGGGAGGCATCACAGCAGAAACCCCCGGGGGGAGCCCGGGGGTTTGGGAATCTGGCGGGTCGGAGCTGCTGAGGGAGGCACCTGGGGCCAGGGATCCAGGTGTCGGGCGGAGGGTCTCACGGGGCACCTGAGGCGGTGCAGATGGAGTGTCGACCGGTTTGACGCACCAGTTGTTGTCGCACCGGACGAGCCGCCCACAGATTGGGAAGACTGTTGGAGCAGGGGCCGTCAGTCAGCTCGCTCCTGGCTGGTGGCGGGGTGGAGTGTCGTCCATGGAACGGCTCCGAATTCGATGCCAACAGCATCTCCCCGGCACTGGAGCGAAGCAATCGGCGTTCATGCTCATTGCTGCGGGGCGCTGGGGCGCCGAAATTGGAAAGTTTGTGGCTGCCGGGCCCAGGCCGTGGCTATGCCGGTGGTTGAAGCCTCCGCCGCCATGACCGAGCCCAACCCTGCGCCCCAGCTGGTGGCCAGAACCCCCTTGGGCTCCACGATCGAGGCGGTGGGCGGCGACCTCTACCGCGTCTGCGACGGCAGCCACCATTGCCGCACGGTGCCGGGCCTGTGGCAGGCCCAGGAGCTGGCGCACCAGGCTGAATTGATGCACCGGCACCCGGAGCAGCTGCCCTAGGCCAACAGGCGGCGACGCAGGAACGCATCGGCGGCCTGCACCGCCAGCCCCCAGGCTTCAGCCTCGCCAAGGCCGGAGCTGCGGGTGGGCTTGAAGCTGTGATCGCCACTGGGGATCCAGCTGAGCTCCACGCTGGCCGCCAGCCCGTAGCCCTCCACCTCAGCGCGGCGGCCGAAGGCGTCGCGCTCCCCCTGCAGGATCAGGGTGGGGGTTCGCTGGCTCTGCAGGTGCTCGGTGCGCAGCGCCTCCGGTTTGCCGGGGGGATGAAAGGGGTAGCCGAGGCAGAGGCAACCGCGCAGGTCATGGGATGCCGCCAGGCGGTCGGCCACGAGGCTGGCCACACGCCCCCCCATCGACTTGCCACCGATGAACAGGGGCAGCCCCGGCGAATGGGCAAGGGCTTCCCGCTGCAGCTGGTCACAGAACGCCCGCTCGAGCCTGGGCAGGCGGTCGGGGGCGCGGCGGGGGCCGCCGTGGCGCCGGCCGGCCATGTAGGGGAACTCAAAGCGCACCACCCGCCAGCCGCAGGCCGACAGCCCCCCGGCCATGGCATCCATGAAGGGGCTGTCCATGGGGGCGCCGGCGCCGTGGGCCAGCAGCACCACCGCCGGCGGTGAACCGGTGGGCTCGTTCACCAGACGGCCATCGGCCGTGGGCATGGCGGCGGGCATGGCAGAGGATCCGGGGCCCGGCCTAGGCGCTCACCTGCACACCCTTCCAGAAGGCAACGCGACCCTTGATCTCAGCGGCCGCCTGCTTCGGCTCCGGATAGAACCAAGCGGCGTTGGCGTTCACCTGCCCATCGACGACCACGTCGTAGTAGTGCGCCTCCCCTTTCCAACCGCAGTGGCTTGTGTGGCTGGAGGGGCGGAAGCAGCCCTCCACCAAGGCCTCGGCCGGGAAGTAGGCGTTGCCCTCCACGGTCACGATGTCGTCGCTGGCGGCAATCACAGTGCCGTTCCAGGTGGCCTGCATGGGGGCGATGTCGGGCCCTCCATCATGGAGCGAGCAGCCCAAGCGCTGGGGCCATCAGGGCCAGGCCACCAGGGCGGCGCCGGCGCCCATCAGCAGCACGCCGATCCAGCCGGCGGGGCTGAGCGACTCACCAAGAAACACCGCAGCAAGCACCGCCACCAGCAGCACGCTGAGCTTGTCGAGCGAGGCCACCCCGGCCACGGGCCCTAGCCGCAGCGCCTGGAAGTAGCAGAGCCAGGAGAGGCCCGTGGCCAGGCCCGCCAGGCCCAGGGCCAGCAGGCTGCGGCGCGGCAGCAGTTGCAGCGGCTGGAGCTTCAGCTGGCCGCTGAGCAGCAACACCACCACCAGCGCCACCGCCACCACCAGGGTGCGCAGCAGGGTGGCGAGGTTGGGATCGATGCCCTCAACCCCCAGCTTGGAGAGCACCGCGGTGGCGGCCGCGAACAGCGCCGCCCCCAGGGCCCAGAGCTGCCAGGACAGATCCACCACGCCACATCCAGCTATCACCAGCTTGGCGCCGGCCCCGGGCGTGGCTAGGGGTGGAACAGCGCCCGATGCGGCACCTCCCGACTGCCCATGCTCCGCTCCAGCCCCAGCGCCACGCCGCCGCAACTCCACCAAGCCAGGGTGGTTTGGTACCGCCAAACCAGCCCGGAGTTGGGGCCCACGGCCCCGCTGCCTCCTGGGGCCGCCGATCCGCAGGGGGAGCGGGCTGTGATCCCAAACCCTTCCTGCTGATTGCGGGCATGGCCGGTGGCCGCCGCTGTGATGGAGGTAGCTCCCACAGGCTTGATGCCATGTATGTGATTGAAGCGCTTCACAGCGATGGCTGGCGGATGCAGGGCCGTGCCGCTGTGGAGTACTGGGCTCAACTGGAGGCGCAGACCCGCTGCTGCTCCGACGGCCGCCAATACCGAATCCGCGATGAGGCCACCGATCGGGTGACCTGCCTGGTGGACAGCAGCAGCTGCCGCGCCCTGGTGAGCGGCGGCAGCTGAGGGGCTGAGCCCCCCCGGTCAGCCGTCCGCGAGCGGCTCCTGGAACACCGTCTGGGAGGCATCAATGCGCAGGGCCACATCGGCCTGGGTGTCGACGCGGAACAGGCTCCAGGTGGCCATCGGCTCGGGATTCTGGTGCGCCTGGGGCCATTCAATGCGCTGGCCGCTGTAGGTGAGCCCCACGCAAGTGAGGCTGGCGTCATCCGCCAGCAGGCTCCAGAGCACGGTCACGTGGCTGCGGGCGTAGGTGTCGGGGACCTGGGGCTGGGCATCGGCGGCCACGGCGCCGGGGTCGAGCCCCAACTCCAGGGCCCGCTCCCAGCTCAAAAAGCTGCCGTCGTGGGTGGGATAAAACCAGCAGGTTTCATTGCTGGCGTCGGCAAGGGCGAAACGATCCAGGCAGTGGAAGGGTCCGTCGTCATCCCTGCGCTGGTACACGCCCAGGGCATTGAGGCGCGGGTCGAACTGGGGCACCAGCGCATCGCACAGCGGCCGCGCCGGCAGCTGGCCATCCCAGGGCAGGGCCGCCAGGGCCTCGGCGCTGTGGCCAGCGGCCGGAAACAAGCGCAGGGCGAAGGCGCCGCGTGGGCCCTGGCGCTGGGCGGCCACCAGCGCTTCCCAATCCACCGGCCCATCGGGCAGCTGGGCGGCGGGGGCCAGCACGAACACAAGCGGATGATCCATGGATCGGATTGGGCCTCAGCCCAGCTTGGCGGGTCGGTGCCATCGGCGCGCTCCCAGCGCAGTCCCACGAGATTGCGGGAACGTAAACATTCCCGAAACGGTCGCCGCCACCGCTCGTATCGCAGCGGTGGCGGTTTTGATTCGCTGCTGTTCAGATCAGCTCGTCTTCCACATTGGCGCGGATCACGCAGTCGCTCTGGGGATAGCTGACGCACAGCAGGGCGAAACCCTGGCCAATCTGGTCGTCGTCGAGGAACGACTGGTCGGCCTGGTCGACCGAGCCGCTGAGCAGCTTGCCGGCACAGGTGCTGCAGGCACCGGCACGGCAGGAGTAGGGAAGATCGACGCCCGCCTCCTCGGCGGCGTCAAGGATGTAGGTGTCGTCGGCGCAGCTGAAGCTGGCGCCGCCTTCGATTTGAATGGAATAGGTGGCCATCGGGGGATTCAGCAGAGGGCTGGGGTGGTGCGCAGGACCGTCAGGGAGCCAAGGGACTGGCGATGGCGCCGCCGGCGGAGCGGTGTCCACCACACACGTCCGAATGGTGTCCATGGCGACGGGGCCAAAGATGTGACGGGGAACACGCTTTGGCCGACGGGCGGCGGATTGCGGTGACGGTGAATACATCGGGCGGAGCAGACTGAGCCCATGCCCCACCCCCCGGCCCTGGTTGCGGCGGCGCTGCTGGCCCTGGGCGGAGGCGGGGCCGGCAACGACGCCACCGTGGTGTCGGTGGGGGATGGCGACAGCCTGCGGCTGCGGCAGGGCGAGGCCGTGGTCGCCGTGCGGCTGGCCTGCATCGATGCACCGGAGCTGCGGCAACGGCCCCACGGGCAGGCGTCGCGGCGGCTGTTGCGCGAGTTGGCGCCCGTGGGATCAACGGTGCAGCTGCGCCGGTTCAGCACCGACCGCTACGGCCGGCTGGTGGCGGAGCTGAGCCATCGGGGGGTGAACGTCAACCAGCGGCTGGTGGAACGGGGCGCCGCATTTGTGTATTGGGCCTACATCCGCGGCTGCGACCGGCAGACCTACGCCCGCCTGGAAACGGAAGCCCGCCTGCGGCGGCTGGGGGTGTGGGATCTCCCCGGCGGGCTGGAGCGCCCCTGGGAGCTGCGGGCCCGCAGCCGCCGCTAGTGCCGGCCTCACCGGCGGGGCGGATGGCCCTAGCTCCAGAGGGTGAACTCGCGGATCAGGCGGCGGTGCCAGGGGGTGATGTCGGTGAGGGGGCGGGCCGGCACATCCACGGTGCGGTGCAGCTCGGTGCGCAGCCGCCGCAGGGTGGGGATCAGCAGCAGCGCCAGCACCAGGCTGAACAGCAGCAAGTAGGGCAGCGCGCTCACCAGCCAGATCGCCAGCGCCACGGTTCCGACGAACTGCAACGTGGCCGCCAGCCAGCGGGGGGCGGAGCGTCCGGGGAGCAG
>JBIKKZ010000210.1:0-3239 GCA_044360095.1 Vulcanococcus sp.
AGACGACAACAGCCCCAAGCCGGTCATCCTCAGCGCCCATCCCTACGGCAAAGACAACCTGCCCAAGCGCAAAGCAGGGCTCTGGCTGGTGTCGCCGCAATACCGCCTGTTTCGGCTGCCGGAACCGATTCGCTTCTCGGAATTCACCGGTTGGGAAGCGCCGGACCCGGTGCGTTGGGTGGAGGCGGGCTACAGGGTCGTGAATCTGGATCTGCGCGGGGCCGGCCGCAGCGATGGGCTCTGGAATCCCTTCACGGTGCAGGAGGGGGAGGACGTTGCCGATGTGATCGCCTGGATCGCGCAGCAGCCCTGGTGCGACGGCAACGTGGGCATGCTTGGAGTGTCGTATTTGGCCATTTCCCAGTACCAAACCGCGGCCCTCAACCCACCCCAGCTGAAGGCCATCTGCCCCTGGGAGGGCTTCACAGACTTCTACCGGGATTTCGCACGGCCGGGGGGAATTCTCGAAACCGGTTTCCTCAAGCTCTGGAGCGCCATCAACGCGCGCATCAGCCGCTCGGAGGTGGACCTGTTTGCCCTCACCGGTGAACACCCCTTGGATGACGGCGCCTACGCCAGCCGAAGGCCCGCCCTCGAAGCGATTCGGGCTCCGATGCTGGTGTGCGGTTCCTTTTCCGATCACTGCCTCCACAGCAGGGGCTCCTTTGAGGCCTTCAGGCGCGCCGGCAGCCCCCAGAAATGGCTCTGGACCCACCGCGGCGGCAAGTGGTCGACCTTCTACAGCGAGGAGGCCTTTGCCGCCCAACGCGCCTTCTTTGATCACTTCCTCAAGGGCGTCGCCAATGGGTGGGAGCAACAACCGGCGGTGCGCCTTTGCTTGGTGGATGGCGAAACCCCGGGTCGGCACCGCATCGAGCACCTCGACGCCTTTCCCCCCGCAGCGGCCAAGCTCTGCCGCCTCAACCTCACCGAGCGCGGAGGCCTCAGCGCGGCCGCGACGCCCTCTGAAACCAGCATCGTGTGGCACCCCAAGGACCCACCACTGCGCTGGATGCTGCAGCTGGGGCGCTGCACCGATCTGATCGGCGCCATGGAGCTTGAGCTGGCCGTCGAGGCCGACGACGACCTGGATCTGTTCGTTGGGCTGGGCAAATGGCGGGGGGGCCAGCGCGTGGGCTACGAGGGTTCCTACGGCTTCGACAACGACTACCTGACCCACGGGCTGCTGCGCCTGAGCCAGAGGGAGGTGGATCCATCCCGCAGCGTGCCCGGGGCGCCGGTGCTTCAGCACCAGTGCAGCCTGCCCATTCGTTCGGGGGAGCTGATGCGGCTGCGGATCCCGCTGCTGCCGACGGCCACGCGCCTTCACCCGTGCGAAAGCCTGGGTCTGGAACTGCACCGCCGCTGGTTCTTCCCTCGCCAGCCGGTGACCGGGCAATTCCCCGCCAGCTATGAGCAGCGGGCCCAGGCGGCAACGCTGACCATTCACGTCGGCGGGGCGGGGGGCTCTGCCCTGCTCTGCCGCATGGTGGATTGAAGGGGCCTTCCAGCCCCCATGGATCATTTGGGTGATAAGGCTGATCTCACCCCATCTCCCTTAAGAGTGTCAGGCAGCCACAGGGGCAGCTTGACGGGAGAAACGAACGATGTTGTTCGCTGTTACGGATTTGCTCTGACCGAGCAGGCTTCAGTCACCCTCCTCATGCCCCGTCGAAACCATTGCAGCCCCGGGATCAGCCCCGGCGGAGGCCGAGGGCATGGATGGAGCTGAGCGGAATCGAACCGCTGTCCGAAACACCGGTGTGAGCCACCTAGTCCGGCCGAAACCGGACTCCTCCATTGTGGCAGCAGCAACCAAGGGCGGCAGGGGGGCATGACCGAACAGGCGCCATTACGGGGCACCGCCGTGCTGCCGCCCGGCCTGGAGGAGGCCGGCGCCGCTGAGCTGGCGGAGCTGGGGGCCAGCGGGCTGCGCCCCCTGCACCGCGCCGTGGCCTTTGAGGCGGATCTGGCCTGCTTCTACCGGCTGCAGCTGCAGGCACGGCTGCCCTTTCGGCTGCTGCGCCAGCTGGCCAGCTTCCCCTGCCGCAGTCGCGAGGAGCTCTACCGGGGTGTGCAGCGCGCCGCCGACTGGGACCAATGGCTCCCCCCGCAGCTGAGTTTCCGGGTGGATGCCACCGGCAGCCTGCCGGGCCTCTCCCACTCCCACTACAGCGCCCTGCAGGTGAAGAACGCACTGGTGGATTGGCAGCGCCAGCACTGGGGCAGCCGCTCCTCGGTGGACCTCGAGCAGCCCGACATCAGCCTGCATGTGCACCTGGGGGGCGGCATGGCCCAGTTGAGCGTGGATGGCAGCGGCGAAAGCCTGCACCGCCGCGGCTACCGGCCCCGCCAGGGCCTGGCCCCCCTCAAGGAAAACCTGGCGGCGGGCCTGATCCGCCTCACCGGCTGGGATGGCACCGTGCCCCTGGCTGATCCGCTCTGCGGCTCCGGCACGTTGTTGATCGAGGCCGCCTGCGGCGCCCTGGGCATCCATCCGGGCCTGGAGCGGCGCTACGCCCTGGAGCGCTGGCCCGACTTCAACGGCCCCCTCTGGAGTGCGCAGTGCCAGGCCGCCGCCGCTGCGCGGCGCAACGGGCTGGCCAATGGACAGGCGCTGGCACCGATCGTGGGCAACGAGAGCGATCCGCTGGTGCTGGAGCAGGCCCAGGCCAACGCCGAAGCCGCCGGTGTCGCCCCGTGGCTGCAGCTGCAGCAGGGCGACTGCCGCGACTTTCAGCCCCCCAGCGGCCCCGGGGTGCTGGTGTGCAACCCGCCCTACGGCGAGCGCATCGGCGAGCCAGCCCAGCTCGAGCAGCTCTATGCCGACCTGGGCACGATGGTGAAACAGCGCTGCAGCGGTTGGGATCTGTGGTTGCTGAGCGGCAACCCCGAACTCACCGGCGCCCTGCGCATGAAAGCCAGCCGCCGCATCCCCGTGAGCAACGGCGGCATCGACTGCCGCTGGCTGCAGTACGCCATTCGCTGACCAAACCGGCCACCTCCAGCACAATCAACCCAGTTCCGCCCCGGCCCCATGCCCCCGCTGGCCAGCCTGCAACCGCACCTGGCCTCGGTGCCGATCGAGCTGCAGGTGCTGTTCATCGGCGCCGTGTACCTCGGCAGCCTGATCATCAGCCACTACTCCATCCGCATCGGCATCCCAGCGATCCTCGGGGTGCTGGTGCTGGGGCTGCTGATCAACATCAACGCCCTCAACGTGACCCACGAGGAGGTGG
>JBIKKZ010000211.1:0-3211 GCA_044360095.1 Vulcanococcus sp.
CCAGAGGGTGAACTCGCGGATCAGGCGGCGGTGCCAGGGGGTGATGTCGGTGAGGGGGCGGGCCGGCACATCCACGGAGCGGTAGAGATCGGTGCGGTGCAGCTCCGTGCGCAACCGCCGCAGGGTGGGGATCAGCAGCAGCGCCAGCAGCAGGCTGAACAGCAGCAGATAGGGCAGCGCGCTCACCAGCCAGATCGCCACCGCCACGGTGCCGATGAACTGCAACGTGGCCGCCAGCCAGCGGGGGGCGGAGCGTCCGGGGAGCAGGGGCGGCATGGGGGGCCGGGGTGGAGCAACCATCACAACCAGGCTGGCAAAGCCCCGGGGGGATGGGTGGCGGGGTCATGGTCCGCCAGCAGGGAGAAGTCGTCGAAGCTGAAGCCGGGGCCCACGCAACAGCTCACCAGGCTCCAGGCGCCGAGGCTGCGGGCCGCCTGCCACCAGCCGGAGGGCACCACCGCCAGGGGCAGCAGGGCGCCATCGGCCGGATCAAAGCCCAGCCGGCTGGCCTGGGCCTCACCGCCGGCTGGGGACAGCTGCAGCAGCTCCAGCGGATCACCGCCGATGAAGTGCCAGCTCTCATCGGCGCCCTGCACCCGGTGCCAGCGGCTGATGGCCCCCGCCGGCAGCAGAAAAAGAATCACGGTGAGGGCGGAACGGGCCTGGCCATCACCGCGACGCACCGCCAGGGGACTGCGGTGCAGTTCGCGGTAGTAGCCCCCCTCGGGGTGGGGCTGCAGCCCGTGGCGGGCGATCAGGGCGTCAACGCTGTTCACGGGAAGGTGGCCACCAGCCGCCAGGATGCAGGCACGGAAGGGGGGCGTCGATGCCGGCGGAGGTGGCCCTGGCCCTGCTGGAGCGCAACGGCCGCTGGCTGATGCAACTGCGCGACGACGTGCCCGGCATCGTGGGACCCGGCTGCTGGGGACTGTTCGGGGGGCACCTCGAGCCGGGGGAGCAGCCGGAGCAGGCGCTGCGGCGCGAGCTGCTGGAGGAGATCAACTGGGGCGGCGACAGCCTGGACTACCGCTTGCTGCACCACCACCCGCGGCGGCTGGCCCATGTGTTTAGCGGAGCGCTCACGGTGCCCCTGGAGCAGCTGCAGCTGCGGGAGGGGCAAGACATGGCCCTGATCAGCGGCGAGGAGCTGCGCAGCGGCACCATCTGGAGCCCGAAGCTGGGCTGCACGCGGCCGCTGGTGGATGGGGTGGCTGAGATCCTGGAGCGGCTGCTGCCGCCACCGGGCTGACGCCATGGCCACCCGCTACCGCATCCACCGCGACGACGGCCTGCACGATGCCATCGCTGGCCACATCTACGCCAGCTACGACGAGGCCCACGCCGTGCTGGAGCGCTACTACGCCGACCTGTGCTGCTCCGATGAGCGGCAGTACTACCGGATCGAGGCCGAGGACAACCAGACGGCGGGCTGAGCCAAACAATCCCGGACTGGCATTAAGCTGTGTAACGAACGCTTGACCGCCATGGCCAGCACCCCCAATTCCAGCTTCAAGGTTCCCTACCAGCGCACCGGCTTTGTGCCGTTCGCCGAATCCCTCAATGGCCGTCTGGCCATGCTGGGCTTCGTGATCGCCATTGCCACCGAAGCCCTCAGCGGCAAAGGCATCCTCGGCCAGCTGGGGCTGGGCTGATCAGGGGCCGGATCGGCCATTGCGGCCGCGCTTGAAGCTGCCCCCCAGGTGGCGCACCTCCTCGAGCACCGCGCCGTCCTGGTCCACCAGGCGGTAGATGCGCCCGGTGAGCTTGGCCTTGTTGCGGGCCACCACGTAGGCCTCGAAGTGGGTGCGCCGCCACACCTCATCGCTCCATTCGGAGTCGTCGACGCTGCGGCTCTGAATCACGATGGGCATCGCGTCCCCCTCGCGATGGATTCCCCCAGGGTCCAGACCCTGAAGCAGCTGCGCTGCAAATCTGCGGATGCGCTTCGGGATTCAGCCCTCGGATCCGCCCGATTGCCAGGGTTCCCTGATTCGTGCAGCGCTCGCCACAGCGCCATCCCCCTCCCGCGCGCAGGCTTGCCGCCATGGAACGCACCGATCTGCTGATCGCCTTCCTCGCCTTCGGGGCCGCGGTGATGAGCCTTGGCGCCTGGTTGTGGTCGAGCCTGGGGGAACGGGAGCGCTGAGGGCCCGCCAGGATGGAGCCCCCCACCGTTGCCCGTGCCCACCGAGAGCTTCGCTGAATTCGCCGCGTGTGCCGATTACTCGCTGCTGGAGGCGTTGCGGCCCGACCCCCAGGCCACGGCCGACGGGCGTGATCACCAGCCACGCCAGGTGTTCTCGGGCCACTACGTGCCGGTGGCCCCCACGCCGCTGCCGGAGCCGGCCTATGTAGCCCACAGCGCGGAGTTGTTCGCCGAGCTGGGGCTGAGCGACACGCTGGTGCACGATCCCGATTTCGCGCGGCTGTTCTCCGGCGACAGCGGCGCCGCCACCGGGCCGATGCGCCCCTGGGGCTGGGCCACGGGCTATGCGCTCTCGATTTACGGCAGCGAATACATCCAGCAATGCCCCTTCGGCACGGGCAACGGCTACGGCGATGGCCGCGCCATCTCGATCTTTGAGGGCCTGTTCAACGGCAAACGCTGGGAGCTGCAACTCAAGGGCGGCGGCCCCACCCCCTACTGCCGCGGCGCCGATGGCCGGGCGGTGCTGCGCTCGAGCGTGCGCGAATTTCTGGCCCAAGAGCTGATGCATGCCCTGGGGGTGCCCACCTCCCGCTCGCTGACGCTCTACGTGTCGAGGCGGGAAACGGTGCGGCGGCCCTGGTATGCCCCCCACTCGCGCTCCTTCGATCCCGATGTGCTGGTGGCCACGCCGGCGGCGATCACCACGCGGGTGGCGCCGTCGTTTCTGCGGGTGGGGCAGCTGGAGCTGTTTGCCCGCCGGGTGCGCCGCCATGCCCACCCGGCGGCGCTTGAGGAGTTGCGGCTGATCGTGACCCACCTGATCGATCGCCATTACCGATCCGACATCAACGCCGCGTTGCCGTTCCACCGCCAAGTGCTGGAGCTGGCACGGCTGTTCCGTGAACGGCTGACAGCCCTGGTGGCCCACTGGATCCGCGTGGGCTACTGCCAGGGCAACTTCAACAGCGACAACTGCGCCGCCGGTGGCTTCACGCTCGACTACGGCCCCTTCGGCTTCTGCGAGCTGTTTGACCCACGCTTCCAACCGTGGACCGGCGGCGG
>JBIKKZ010000212.1:0-3205 GCA_044360095.1 Vulcanococcus sp.
CAGAGCCAGTTGTGAAAACTCACCACCAGCCGCGTGCGCGGGTGGCAGAAGGCCTCGAGCCGCTCCAGCACCCCCTGCACGTCCTGCAGCGTGTTCAGGGTGTTGGGCAGCAGGATGACATCAAACGGCTGTGTTTCCCCCAGGCTCTCGGGAGTGATCGTTTCGGCGTCGGCCGCCACGATGCGCAGCTGCGGGTGCCGTTGTTGCGCCGCGGCGGCCAAGTCGGGGTCGAGCTCCACCCCCACGCCGTGGCTGGGTTGAATCTGAGCCAGCAGATCCCCCAGGCCACAGCCGATCTCCAGCACCCGTAGCCCCGGGGCCACCAGCAGCTGGTGCAGGCGCTCCAAATCGGCGTAGTAGGTGCGGTTGCGCCGGCGGAAGCGCTGCAGCTGTTGGGAGTCGCTCATGCGTGAAGAAGGGAGAGGGCCTGGCGCCAATCCAGCCGCAGGGCGCTGGCCACGATGCGCAGGGTGTGCAGGGTGGGGTTGCTGGGGGCGATTTTGGCGGCTTGGTCGAGGGCGGCCTGGGCGGCCCAGGGTCGAAAGCGATAGAGCTCAACAACCCCGAGGCCCATCAGGGCACTGGGATTGTCCGGCTCCATCCGTTGGATCCGCCGCAAGCTCACTGCAGCATCGCTCGCTTTGCGCTGCAAGGCTTGAGCGACAGCCAGAGCGTAGAGATCGTTGAGATTTCCCGGATCGCGCTGCACCCGCACCTTCAGCACCGTTTCGCCATCACGGAGGTAGCGCTGTTCGGGATCGCTCTGGTTGAGAAAGCCAACCTGGTCAAACAAGGGATCGAATTGGCCGCTGCGTAGAAGCGCACCCAGCGATTCCAAGGTGGCGAGTCTGTTTTCGGCCAGGGCGAAAGGCTCGGCTGCGGCCATCGCATCCGAGGGGGGGAGGAGCCGCAGGGGCAGGTTCTGCCTTTGGCCTGAGGCCTTCAGCAGCTCCGCTTTGGCAGTGGTGATCGTCTCGACTGTTGGGTTGTTGTTGGCTCCGAGGCTTGCGCTGGCCAGCCGTTGGGTGAGGCTGATGCAACCTCCGCGGGGCAGGTCGTTGGTGAGCAGAAGCCCCTGGCCCAGGGCCTGGTCGGCCCGCAAAGCCTGCTGCTTCTCTGCCTGCAGATCCAGAATCAGGTTCACCCCCTGCAGCCCGTGGGTTGGCCCTTGGATCTGCAGCTCCAGCCCCCCGGGCAGCGGCTGCAGCGTCGCCTGGAGCCCGCCGCGCGGGCAAGAGGCGAGGGGTTCCACGGCCACGCTCAAGGGTTGGCGCCGGTAGAGCTCGGCGCGGCTGCCGTCCGGCAGCCCCCACTGCCCCACCCGTTGGAAGGCGCCGGAGGCGCGCACCAGCTCCGCCTGGCGGGCCTGGCGCGCGTCGCTCATCACCCCCTGGTCACCGCCCTTGAGCAGAAACCAATCGAAGCGCTCCAGGTTGCCGGCGGCTTGTTCGAGGCGCCCCACGGTTTGGCGGGCCGCCACGCGGAAGCCCTGCCTGCGCCCTTCGGCCTCGAGGTTGAAGGCGTTGAGCCGTTCGCTGTCGGGCAGCACCGCCAGGGTGGAGAGCTGGTGCGGGCTGGTGCGGCCGATGGTGGCCACGATCGCCTCCAGAGGCCAGCCGCCCTCGCTGCTGGGCCGGTGCGGCGGGAAGCCCGTGAGGTCGGCCCCCCAGCCGAACTGGTTCCAGAGGGCCCCCTGCAGGGCCACCAGCACCAGGGCCCCCTGCCACAGCGGTGCCCAGGGTTGCTGCACCCGCGCCACCAGCACCCCCAGGGCCACGGCCAGTTGGGGCAGCAGCGGCAGCACGAAGCGGAAGTCCTTGGTGGACATCAGCACGCACACCAGCAGGCCCCCCAGCGGGAAGCTCAGCCACCACTGCCACCAGCCACGGGGATGGGGGCCGGGCCGCAGGCGTGAACCGCGGCCGGCGGCGGCCATCGCCGCCACGGCGGAGCCGGCCAGCACCAGCGCCACCAGCCAGCCGCCCGCCATGGTGGGCAGCAGCCGGGGGTAATAGAGCCAGCCCTCGAGGCTGGTGGCCTCCAGCCCGTCCTGGTACTGCACCCCCCACTGGCGGGCGTTGTTGATGGTGCTGAGGATGGTGAGCCAGTTTTGGCTGAACCAGGGCCAGCAGAGGGCTCCGGCCAGGGCCGTGGCGGCCAGCAGCTGCTGCAGCGGCCCCCAGCGGCCGGCGCGGGCGGCGCCCAGGGCGGCCAGCAGCAGCCCGAGAAGGGGCAGCCACAGCAGCACCAGCCCCGTGGGCCGGGTGAGGAACACCGCCGCCAGCCCCGCCCCGGCCAGCAGCGCCCCGCGCCAGGGGTGCGCCCCGCCCCACCAGCGCCGCTGGCTGAGCAACCACCAGCTGCCGGTGAGCACGGCGGTGAGGCTGAGGTCGATCAGGTAGTCGGTGCGTTGGTTGAGCAGGGCCGGTGCCGCCGCCACCACGAGGGCGCTCCAAAGGCCGGCGCTGCGGCTGTGCAGCTGGCGCCCCAGGCCGTAGCAGCTGAGCAGCAGCAGGCCGTTGAACAGGCCGTTGGCCGCCATGGCGCTGCGGTAGCCGGGGCCCAGCAGCTCCAGCACCGGCGCCGCCACCGCGTAGCTGAGGGGGCCGCGGTAGCTGGGGGCCTGGGCCCAGAGCTGCTGCCACCAGGGGCCGCTCCAGGGCTCCGGGCTGCGCAGCACCTGCCAGATGCCCAGGACTCGGCTGAGGTGGTCGCCCTGGTCCCAGCTGGGGGGGGCCTGGTGCTGCCGGATCCAGAGCAGATCGAGGGCAAGGCAGGCCAGCCACAGCCCCAGCAGCACCAGCCCATCGCGCCGGTTCAGCGGCCTGGGGCTGGGTTGCGGCGCACGAGGGTCCATGGGGCCAGATCATCGCCCGCCGCCACGGTGCTCAGCCCTGGCCCCTGTGGCAACTGCGGGCGTTGGATCCAGGCCCACTGGCCCGGCGGCAGCTGCTCGAGCCGTTGCAGCCGCGGGCCCAGCTGGGGGCTGCCTAGGGCCACCAGGATCAACTGGCTGTGGGCGTCGCCGCTGAGGGGCTCAGGCGCAATCACCGCCACCGGGCCTTCGGCCAGGGCCGTTTGCACGGCGGCGGCCGCCAGGGCCTGGCGCTGCAGGGGGCTGCGGTCGGTGAACAGGCCCGCCTGCACCAGCAGCACCAGGGCCAGCCAGGGCCCCAGCAGCAGGGCCGCCAGGCTGCGCATCGGC
>JBIKKZ010000213.1:0-3203 GCA_044360095.1 Vulcanococcus sp.
GATCCTCACCGAATCCACCCATGGCCGCGCCCGCATCCTCGAGATCCGCACCGACCGGCTGCAGCGGCTGCTGCAGGAGGGGAACGTGGTGGTGGTGGCCGGCTTCCAGGGCACCAGCAACAGCCTTAAGGGGATTCCGGAGATCACCACCCTGGGCCGCGGTGGCTCCGACACTTCCGCAGTGGCACTGGCTGCGGCCCTGGGCGCCGATGCCTGTGAGATCTACACCGATGTGCCCGGGGTGCTCACCACCGACCCGCGCAAGGTGCCCGACGCCCAGCTGATGGACACGGTGACCTGCGACGAAATGCTGGAGCTGGCCAGCCTCGGCGCAGCGGTGCTGCACCCGCGGGCCGTGGAGATCGCCCGCAACTACGGCGTGCCCCTGCGGGTGCGCTCCAGCTGGAGTGATGAACCGGGCACGCTGCTCACCAGCAACGGCACCAGCCGCCGCGGCAGCGGTGAGGGCCTGGAGCTGGGCAAACCCGTGGATGGGGTGGAACTGGACACGGCCCAGGCGGTGCTGGCCCTGGCCCATGTACCGGACCGGCCCGGGGTGGCGGCCCAGCTGTTTGAAGCCCTCTCCGGGGCGGGGCTGAACGTGGATCTGATCGTGCAGTCCACCCACGAAGGGAGCGGCGGCGGCGCCTTCACCAACGACATCGCCTTCACCGTGGCGGAGGCGCAACTGGCGGCGGCGGAGCAGGTGTGCCGCGAGCTGCTGGCGACCCTGGGGCCGGCGGGCTCGGACGCCACCTTGAGCACCGAGGCCGGCATGGCCAAACTGAGCATCTCCGGCGCCGGCATCATGGGGCGCCCGGGGGTGGCAGCCCGGCTGTTCGACACCCTGGCCAAACAGGGCATCAACCTTCGCCTGATCGCCACCAGCGAGGTGAAGGTGAGCTGCCTGGTGGCGGGCCACCAGGGCAACAAGGCCCTCCAGGCCGCCGCCAGCTGCTTCGAGCTGGGGGAGCAGCAACTGCGGCTCAACCCCTCCCCCGCCGGTGCCGGAGAACCGGAAGTGCGCGGTGTGGCCCTGGACCTGGATCAGGCCCAGGTGGCGGTGCGGCGCATCCCCGATCGCCCCGGCACAGCCGCGGCGGTGTGCCGGGCCCTGGCGGACGCCGGCATCAGCCTCGATGCGATCGTGCAGGCGGAGCGCACCCATCGGGAGGGCGACCAACGCAGCCGCGACATGGGCTTCTGCCTCAAGCGCGACGATCTGGAGCGCGCCCGCACCGCCCTGCAGCCGCTGCTGAACCAATGGCCAGGCGCCAGCTTTGAGGAGGGGATGGCCATCTCCCGGGTGAGCGCCGTGGGGGCGGGCATGCCCGGCACCGCCGGCACCGCCGCACGCATGTTCCGCTCCCTGGCGGAGGCGGGCATCAACATCGAAATGATCGCCACCAGCGAAATCCGCACCAGCTGCGTGGTGGCGGAAACCGATGGCATTGGGGCGCTGCAGGCCGTGCATGAGGCCTTCGGCCTGGGGGGCACCGTGCGCCACCGGGCCCAGGGCACCGAAGCGCCGGTCTAGAGGACCATTCCGGCTTAAACGGTGGCCGCGATGCCGCTGGGTTCGAGCATCAGCTTGCTGCTGCTCACGGCTTCATCCATTTCGATCGGATAGGCGCCGTCGAAGCAGGCGGTGCAGAACTGGCCCGCATTGGCCTGGGCCGCCTCCACCATGCCGGCCTTGCTGAGGTAGGCCAACGAATCCACCCCCAAGTGGGCTGCAATCTCCTTGAGGGTGAGGCGGGCGGCGATCAGCTGGTCCTGGGTGTCGGTGTCGATGCCGTAGAAGCAGGGGTGGGTCACCGGCGGTGAGCTGATGCGCATGTGCACCTCGGTGGCGCCGGCATCGCGGATGGCGGCCACCAGCTTGCGGCTGGTGGTGCCGCGCACGATCGAGTCGTCGATCACCACCACCCGCTTGCCCGCCAGCACATCCGGCAACGGGTTGAGCTTCACGCGGATGCCCGCCTCGCGCATGGCCTGGGTGGGCTGGATGAAGGTGCGGCCCACGTAGCGGTTTTTGATCAGGCCGTCCCCGAAGGGGATGCCGCTCCACTGGGAGTAGCCGATGGCGGCGGGGATACCGGAATCGGGCACACCGATGACGATGTCGGCCTCAACAGGCGTTTCCCGGGCCAGCACCTCACCGATCCGCACCCGGTAGCTGTAAAGCGATTCACCGAAGAAGCGGCTGTCGGGGCGGGCGAAGTAGATCATTTCGAACACGCACAACTTGGCGGGTTCGCTGGTCCAACGGCTGCGCTGGGGGGTGGGCTCACCGAGGCGGAAGTGGATGATTTCGCCGGGCTCCACATCGCCATCGAAGCTGGCGCCGATGATGTCGAGGCCGCAGGATTCGCTGCTCACCACCCATTGGGCAGCACTGGCCTCACCCATGTGGCCGAACACCAGCGGGCGGATGCCGTGGCCATCCCGCAGGGCGAACAGCCCTTCGGGGGTGCCGATCACCAGGCTGAAGGCACCGCGGCAGCGGCCGGCGGCGGCGCGGATGGCGGCATCCCAGCCCAGCCCACCATTGACGGCGTGCTGGATGGCAAAGGCGATCAACTCCGAATCGGTGGTGGAGGTGAAGGCCACATCAGCCATGTCGGCGGCGATGGCCTGGCGCAGCTCAGCCGCATTCACCAGGTTGCCGTTGTGGGCAAAGGCGAAAGGGCCGAGGCGCGTGTTGAGCAGCACCGGCTGGGCGTTGCAGGCCTTGCTGCTGCCGGTGGTGGAATAACGGTTGTGGCCGATGGCCAGCTGGCCAGGGAGCCGCTCCAGCACCTCCTGGTCGAACACCTGGCTGACGAGGCCCATGTCCTTGTGCATCCGCACCTTGGGGCCTCCCGCCTGGCCTGTGCCCTGCTCGAACACGGCGATGCCCGCCGATTCCTGGCCGCGGTGCTGCAGGGCATAGAGCCCGAAATAAGTGAGGTTGGCCACCGGCTGCTCGCTGGCCAGCACCGCAAACACGCCGCAGGCCTCCTCGGGCTTGTCGGGCCGATCAGCCGAATCAGCGAGGTGGGCGAGCTGCGGATCGATCACGGCAACTCCCACCGGTGGACGCGTGTCTGCATTGTGCATCAGGCCGTTGGGGGCAGATCCACCCCCATGCGGCGGGGAATCGCCTGCTCAAAGCGCTCGGCCATCTGGGCCACCGCCAACTCCAGCAGCGGCGCTCCGGC
>JBIKKZ010000036.1:0-10225 GCA_044360095.1 Vulcanococcus sp.
GCTGGTGCTGGTGGACACCCCCGGCATCCACAAGCCCCATCACCTGCTGGGGGAACGGCTGGTGCAGAGCGCCCGGGTGGCCATCGGCGAAGTGGATCAGGTGCTGCTGCTGGTGGATGGCAGCCAGCCGGCCGGCCGCGGCGATGGCTTCATCGTGGAGTTGCTGGCCCGCACCCAACGGCCGGTGCAGGTGGCCCTCAACAAACACGACCTGGTGGACCCCGCCCAGGCGGCTGAATTGGCAGCCAGCTACCGCGAGCTGGCGCCTGATTGGCCCCTCCATCCGGTGAGCGCCCTCACCGGCGCCGGCACCACCGAGCTGGTGGGAGCCCTGGCGGCGGCGCTGCCGGAGGGGCCCCACCTCTACCCGGCGGACGCCGTGAGCGATCAGCCGGAGCAGCTGCTGCTGGCGGAGCTGATCCGCGAGCAGGTGCTGGAGCACACCCGCGAGGAGGTGCCCCACTCGGTGGCGGTGCAGGTGGAGCGCATCGTTGATGACGGCCCCCGCACCGCCGTGCTCGCCACGGTGCTGGTGGAGCGCAGCAGCCAGAAGGGGATCCTGATCGGCAAGGGGGGCAGCATGTTGCGCCAGATCGGCAGCGGCGCCCGCCTGCAGATGCAGAAACTGATCGATGGCCCGGTGTACTTGGAGCTGTTCGTGAAGGTGGTGCCCAACTGGCGCCGCAGCGCCAGCCGGCTGGCGGAGCTGGGCTACCGGGGCGACTGAAGCGGGCCGTTGAGGCGGGCGGCTGAGAGAATCCCCCCATGAGCGCCCCCAGCCCCGACTTTCCGCCCGCCACCATCGAGGCCTTCCTGCGCAGCTGTGCCGGCGAGTGGATGGCGCTACGCAGCCGCTTTGCCGCCACCGATGCCGCAGAGGCCGGGGATGGGGATGAATGGCACACCAGCGAGCGGGGGGAGCTGGTGGTGGCCTTCCTGGAGCCCGGCGATGCCAGCAGCATCGGCGGGCTGAGCGTGGGCCCCAAGGGGGAGCCACCCCGGCAATTGCTGTTCAGCGCCGATGGGGCGTTGCAGGCGGGGGATCAGCACGGCCGCTGGCTGCTGTGGCCCGACGGCAGCCTCGAGCTGGTGCTGGCCCAGGGGGCCGATGAGCTGCGGGAGCGCATCTGGTTCAACAAGCCCAACCTGCGGCTGCGCAGCACGGTGGAGCAGCGGGCCGACGGCAGCCTGGGGCGGGCCAGCTTCAGCTCCGAGATCCGCCGCGTCAGCCGCCCGAGCTCCTGAGCCATGCAGGCCCCCACCCTGCGGCTTGATGTGGTGAGCCTGGCCCCGGAGGCCCTCACGCCTCTGCTGGAGCTGGGGGTGATCGGCCGGGCCTTCAAGGCGGGCATCGCCGAATTGCACCTGCACAACCCGCGCGATTACGCCACCGACCGCTACCGCAAGGTCGACGATGAGCCCTACGGCGGCGGCGCCGGCATGGTGCTCAAACCGGAGCCGGTGTTCGCCGCCGTGGAGGCCATCCCGGTGCTGCCGCGGCGGCGGGTGCTGCTGATGAGCCCCCAGGGCCAACCGCTAAGCCAGGCCGACCTGCGCCGCTGGGCCCAGGACAACGACCAGTTGGTGTTCCTGTGCGGCCACTACGAAGGCTTCGACGAGCGGATCCGCACCCTGGCCGATGAGGAGGTGTCGATCGGCGATTTCGTGCTCACCGGCGGCGAACTGCCGGCGGCAGTGATCATCAATGGGGTGGTGCGGCTGCGGCCCGGCACCGTGGGCACGGAAGCCTGCCTGGACGAGGAGAGCCACAGCAGCCTGCTGCTGGAGCACCCCCACTACACCCGCCCGGCGGAGTTCCGCGGCATGGCGGTGCCGGAGGTGCTGCGCAGCGGCGACCACGGCGCCATCGCCCGCTGGCGGCTGCAACAACAGCAGCAGCGCACCCAGGCCCGCCGCCCCGATCTCTATGCCCGCTGGCGGGCCGCCCAGCCCCCCGGCTCCTAGGGTCTGAGGCCGGCAGCGTTCCCCGCCCCATGCAGCTCCGCATCGGCAATGGCTACGACATCCACCGGCTGGTGCCGGGGCGGCCGCTGATCCTGGGGGGGCAACGGCTGGAGCACCCCCAGGGGCTGGGGCTCGACGGCCACAGCGATGCCGACGTGCTGGTGCACGCAATCATGGATGCGCTGCTGGGGGCGCTGTCGCTGGGCGACATCGGCCAATACTTCCCCCCCGATGATCCGCAGTGGAAGGGGGCCGACAGCCTGGTGCTCCTCGAGCAGGTGGTGGCCCTGGTCACGGAGCGCGGCTGGGGCGTGGTGAATGTGGACGCGGTGGTGGTGGCCGAGCGGCCCAAGCTCAAACCGCACATTGAGGCCATGCGCAGCGCCATCGCCAGCCGCATGGGTCTGCAGCCCGAGCAGGTGGGGGTGAAGGCCACCACCAACGAACGGCTCGGGCCGGAGGGCCGTGAGGAGGGCATCTCCTGCCAGGCGGTGGCCCTGCTGCAGCGGCCATGACAACCCAGCTGCTGGCGCTGCTCCGTAGGGTGTTGGCCCTGTTGGTGATCGTGGGCATGCTCGCCGGCCATGGGGATGTGGCCATCGCCGCGGTGGAGCAGCCCAACGGTGAATACGACGTGGCCGTGGTGGAACACCTGCGGGTGAAGGTGCCGGCCGCCGGCCGCCAAGCCTGGCTGGAGGCGGAGCGGGGCAGCTGGGAACCCTGGCTGGCCCAGCAAGCGGGCTTCCTGGGGCGCGAACTGCTCTGGGATGGCGAACGGGAGGAGGGAACCCTGCTGATCCGCTGGGCCAGCCGTGCCCAGTGGAAGCAGATCCCCGAGGCGGAGATCGAAGCGGTGCAGGAGCGCTTTGAGCAGCTGGCGCGCCGGGCCACCGGCGAAAACCAGGGCAACCCGTTCCCGCTGCTGTTTGAAGGCGAGCTGCAACCGGCCGCATGAGCGAGCAAGCCCGGCTCGACCTGCAACGCCGCCAACGGCTGGGGATGGTGGAGGCCGTCTGGGGGGAGCACAAAACCGCCGCCCAGATCGCACCGATCCTGGTGCGGCTCCAGGCCAACGGCGAACCGGCGCTGGCCACCCGCGTTGATGCCACCAAGGCGGCCGCGGTGGCGGAGCTGCTGGCGGCCGAGCCCACCACGGCACACCTGGGCACGGCGCTGCGCCACCACCCCGATGCCCGCGGCCTCAGCCTGGGCGATCCCCTGCCGCCGCGGCCCGAGCTGGGCCGCGTGGTGGTGCTCAGCGGCGGCACCAGCGACCTGCCCGTGGCGGCCGAGGCCCAGCTGGCGCTCCACTGGCACGGCATCGCCAGCGAGCTGCTGCTCGATGTGGGGGTGGCCGGGCTGCACCGACTGCTGAATCAGCTGGAGCACCTGCAGACGGCCAGGGTGTTGATCGCCTGCGCCGGCATGGAGGGGGCCCTGCCCACGGTGCTGGCGGGGCTGGTGCCGCAACCGGTGATCGGGGTGCCGGTGAGCGTGGGCTACGGCGTCAGCGCCGGCGGCCAGGCGGCCCTGCACGGCATGCTCGCCAGCTGCGCCCCGGGGCTCACGGTGGTGAACATCGACAACGGCTACGGCGCGGCGATGGCCGCCCTGCGCATCCTCAACGCGGGCCCGTAGGCCGCCCTAGCAATGGGGGCGCAGCGGGGCGGTGGCGGGCCGATCCAACTCCAACACCGCCTGCACCCACAGCTGCATCGAGCGGGGCAGACGCTGTTGTTCGTAGCGATCCAGCGCCTCCAGCAGCACGGGGGTGTTGACCCACTGGGGGGAGCGTGGCGCCACGGCGAACAACGCAGGTGAGCCGCACTTTGGGGAGGCCGAAGGGGGTTGGCAAGGGGCCTGGCCCCAATCCGCCTCAGAGCGTCAACAAACGGCCCTCAGCGCTCGCCGTTGCGGCGGCCGAGCCACTCCAACTCGCGGGCGCATTCTTCGCTTTCCACCTGGTTGAGCCGGCCCAGCAGGGCCTGCAGATCGCCACCGGCCAGCTCGCCGTTCTCCAGCCAGTGCATGGCGCGGGGTTCAGGGCGAGGCAGGGGGGCGGACACGCAGGCAAAAAGACAGTTTGTCCACCCTACAAATCGATCAGGCGAAGAACAGCTTTCGCAGCACACATGGAGCGGAAGAGTTTCTTTAATTCTCCAAATCTTGAGCAAATCAAAAACGATTGCCCAGGCTGCGCGACTGCTCAGAGGTGTTTGAGGTCGGGGTAGGCGGTGATCAGCTCATCGGTGCTCAACACCTCACCGGCACCCTCCGGCTGCCAGATCACCTCCAGGGCGAGCAGCTGGTCGGAGGGCACCGAGCCCAGGATCCGCAGCGCCTCGCGCAACTCTTCGGAGCCCGACACGGGCTTGAGGGGAACCCGTCCGCGGCTGGCCACCAGCAGCGTCACAGCGATGTAATCGCTGGTGGCGTCGCTGTCGCCCGCGGCGCCAGCGGCCGTGGCGCCCACGCGGCCCGCCACGTTGGTGGTGAGTTCGCTGCGCAGCTTGCTGCGCTCGGTCATCGAGAGGCGGTTGAAGGTGGATTCCGCCGCGGCAAATGGCACCTGACCCACTTCAGCGTTGGCATAGACCCACAGGTCGGGGTGCCGCAACAGGGCCAGGGTGCTCTCCTGCAGCACCCGCTGCAAACCGGCACTGCTGCCGGTGTCGGCCTGGCCGGCCAGCTGGCGCAGATCCCGCTGCAGCTCGCGGGCGGAGGCCAACAGGCCCACCTGCAGCTGGGCAATGGCCACGGGCCCATCCGCCGCAGGGCGGTCGAGATCGCCGCCGCGCAGGCCCGCCGGCAGGGTCTGGCCACCGCCACCACCACCGCGCAAGGCGTTCACCAGAAGGCCCACCACCGCCATCAGCACCAGGAAGCCAAACAGGCCGCCCCCGCCGAAGAAGAAGGGGAGGATGAACGGAAAGCCGAGCCCCCCGCCAAACCCGCCGCCGCCGTAGCCGCGTTGCATTCCACCGCGGTAGCTGCTGCCGTAGCCGCCGCCGTAGCTGCGGGGCATGGAGGGTGCTGAGCGGAAGCTGCCGCCGCCGATGCGGCCACCGCTGGCGGCCAGGCTCGGTTGGGGCAGGGCCAGCAGCAGGCCGAGGGCGGCCGTCAGCAGAGCCGGCAGCATCAGGCCGCTCAGCAGCCGACGCAGCACGGTGGAAGGAGGCTGGGAGGGCAACGCCGGGCTCCGCAGGGCCAAAGGATGCCATGAAATCTAGGAACCGCCCCCCACAATGGTGACCACCTCGAGGCCATCGGCTTCCCGTACCAGCTGCTCGCTCCAGCGCTGGCGGGGCAGGATCGCCCCGTTGAACTCCACCACCACCAGCTGCGGCCGGTAGCCCAGGTGCTCCAGCAGCTGCTGGAGGGTGAGCCCCGCCGGGCAGAGCCGGGGCTCACCGTTGAGCTGGATCGTGATGCTGGCCGTGCTCATTGGGCGGACTGCTCGCAGGTGGCCCCGGCCTGCAGGAGCTGCAGCAGATGGCGGCTGGCGGCCTCGGGGTCGGCGGCCTCGGTGATCGCCCGCACCACCGCCACCCGCTCCCCGCCGGCGGCCTGCACCGCCGCCAGGCTGGTGGCGTCGATGCCACCGATGGCAAAGCAGGGGATCGGGCTGGCGGCGGCGGCCTGGCGCACGTAATCGAGCCCCACCGGCTCGCGCCCCGGTTTGGTGGGGGTGGCATTCACCGGCCCCACACCCACGTAATCGCAGCCGTCGGCCACCGCCTGCCGCAGCTGCGGCAGGGCATGGGTGCTGCGGCCCAGCAGCTTCTCCGGCCCCAGCAACCGGCGGGCCAGGGCCGGCGGCAGATCCCCCTGGCCCAGGTGCACCCCATCGGCATCCACCGCCAGGGCGATGTCGATGCGGTCGTTGACCACAAACAGCGCCCCATGGCGGCTGCACAGCTGCCGCAGTGACTGGGCCTGGCGCAGGCGCACCGCATCGGTGAGCGGCAGCCCCTCCGGCCCCAGCCCGCCCTCCTTGGCGCGGTATTGCACCAGACGCACCCCCCCGCGCAGGGCCGCCTCCACCATCCCCTCGAGCTGCGGCGACGGGCTGGTGATCAGGTACAGCCGGCAGGCGGCCAGCAGCTGGCGGCGTGCATCACCGCCGTGGCAGGCCCGCAGCAGCTCCACCTCGAGGTCGTAGAGGGCGTAGCGAATGGCGGCCGCCTCCGCCGCCAGCGGAGCATCGATGCCCCGGCCGAATTCCTCCAGCACCCGCAGCGCCTCCTGCACCCGGCCGCAGTTGGCGGCCACCACCTGGGCGGGCTGCTGGCGCTGCTCCTGGGCCGGATGGCCAAGGCCGGCGGCGCTGTCGGTGGCGGTGTGGCGGGCTGCTTTGTAGCGGTCGCCGTGCAGCACGCCGAGCCGTTGGCGCAGATCCTTGAGCCGTGCCACCAGATCGGAGCGATCCAGCCCGAAACGGCACCAGTCCTCCACCACCCGCAGCCCCTCACGGGCACGGTCGAGGTTGGCGTCAAGCAAGCGCAACACCGCGGTTGCGTGATCAGGGGCAGACATGGGGCGAACCAAGGGGAGGCAAAACCGAACGGGCTGCGTAGGGTGACGCCGACGTGACGGCGACGGAAGCCATGGCTCAGGGTGATTCCGAGAGCCCAATGACGGTGCTGATCTCAGGGATTCTGCTGCTGGGGGCGATCACCGCCTTCATTGCCTGGGGCCTGAGCAACGCCTACCCCGCCGGTTGAGCCCACCGCAGCCGCCAACAACGCCTCCGCCCGGGCGGCATCGGCGCCGATCTGGGCCACCAGGGCATCGAGGCTGTCGAAGCGCCGCTGGTGGCGCAGCAGGGCCACGGGCTCCACGGTGAGCTCGGCCCCCTCCAACTGCAGCTGGCGGCCCAGCAGGTGCACCTCCACCGCAGAGGGGGCGGTGGGATCCACGGTGGGCTGGGGCCCCAGGTTCATCACCCCCGCCATCCGTTCCCCCCGGTGCCACACCCAGGCGGCGTACACCCCCTCTTGGGGCAAAAACTTGCGGCCATCCACCTGCAGGTTGGCGGTGGGCCACCCCAAGTCACGGCCCAGGCCGCGGCCGCGCGCCACCCGGCCCCCAAAGCGGTAGGGGCGCCCCAGCAGCTGCGCCGCCTGCTGCAGCTCAGCGTCCGCCAGGGCCCGCCGGATGCGGCTGCTGCTGAGGCGCTCCTGGCTGTCGGCAAACATCGGCAGCACCTGCACCGCCATGCCGTGGCGGGCGCCGATGCGGCCCAGGGCCTCGGCATCGCCGCTGCGCCCCTGGCCAAAGCGGAAGTTCTCCCCCACCACCACCAGCCGCGCCTGCAGCTGGGCCACCAGCACCTGCTCCACGAAGGCCTCTGGGCTCAGGGCCGCCAGCTCGGTGGTGAAGGGCACCAGCACCAGTTGGCGAATGCCCAAGGGCTCCAGCAGGTGCAGCTTCTCGTCCGGCAGATCGAGCCGCAGCCGGGGCTCCCCGAACAGCACCTCCCTGGGGTGGGGCCAGAAACTGACCACGGTGGGCACCAACGGCGCAGCGCCCGGCTCCACAGGGCGTGCGGCGGCCTCCACGGCGGCGGCGATCACCCGGCGGTGCCCCTCGTGCAAACCGTCAAAACTGCCCAGGGCGATGGCCGTCGGGGTCTGGGCCTGGTCGGGGCGGTGCAGGGGGATCACTGGTCTACCGGCCCGGAAATCACCAACAGAACCGCCGCAGGCCTCGCCGTAGGCATTCTCCCATGGCAGCTTTGGGGCCCAGCCCGGCGCCCACCCGCACCCCCATGGCCGACCGCCTCGACCTGCAGCTGATCTCCGCCGCCCTGCGGCGCATGGGCTGGGTGCGCTTCTGGGCCCAGCTCGCCCTCGGCATCGTGGTGATCGGGGTGTTGCTGTTCAACAACATCGGCGGCCGCCTGGCGGCCAATTCCTCCCGCGCCCTGGGGCTCGGGCCCGGCATCTCGCTCACCACCCTGGCCTTCCTGCTGCTGCTGTGGTGCCTGTGGCAGAGCTGGCTGATCGTGCGCTGCGGCCGGGCCCTCAACAGCCCCGTGCGCCCCAGCAAGGGGGAAACGGCGCGGCTGATCAAACGGGGCCTGCTGGCGGATCTGGTGGGCGTGACCCTGGCGGTGATCGGCTACCAATCGCTGGCGGGCAGCCTGTTTGTGCAGGCCTCCCAGCAGGTGCCGGGCTTCTTCGGGGCGCAGATCCAGGGGGGGCCTGGCATGGGCGGCCGCGTGGTGGGCCTGCCGATCACCTCGATTGAAATGCTCTCGGTGCTGGGCAACACCCAGGTGCTGTTCGCCCACTTGATCGGCCTGTGGATCAGCCTGTGGCTGCTGCAGCGGATTTACCGACCCAGCCCCAGCTGAAGCTCCGGCAGCTCGCCGGTGGCCCCGCGCCAGAACAGCTCCGGCTGCAGCGGCGTGAGCGACACACCGCCACCGGCCACGTGGGCCACATCGGTGGGCCAGGCCGCCGGGCCCGCCACCTGGGCCTCGAGGTCGTTGGCCACCTCACCAGCCAGCCAGTAATAGGTGCGGCCGCGGGGGTCCACCCGCTGCACAAACTGATCGGTGTAGCGGCGCACCGCCTTGCGGCACCAGCGCAGGGGGCCGATCTGCTCCGCCGGTAGCGGCGGCACGTTGAGGTTCAGCAGCAACCCCTGGGGCCAGCCCCGCTGCAGCATCTGCTCGGCCACATCGAGGGCGATGCGGGCGGCGGGGTCAAAGTCGCGCCATTGGAAATCGGCGCTGCTCACCGCCAGGGCCGGCAGGCCTTCGATCGTGCCCTCCATGGCGGCACTCACGGTGCCGGAATAGAGGGTGTCGGTGCCGAGGTTGGGGCCGTGGTTGATGCCCGAGAGCACCAGATCGGGCCACTCCTGCAGCAGCGCGAACAGAGCGAGCTTCACGCAATCGCTGGGGGTGCCGCTGCAGGCCCAGGCGGTGACCCCTTCGGCGAACAGGGCATCGGCCCGCTCGGCCCGCAGGGGGGTCTGCAGGGTGAGGCCGTGGCCGGTGGCTGAGCGCTCCTGGTCGGGGCAGACCACGGTGACCTCGTGGCCGCGGGCCACCGCCTCCCCCGCCAGGCTGCGGATGCCGTCGGCGAAGACGCCGTCGTCATTGCTGATCAGGATCCGCACGGGGGCACTCTGGTTGGCCAGAGGCTAGAGGCCGCCTCCTTAGAGTCTGCGATCGCCGGAACACCGTCTTGAGCGCCACCGTCAGCCTGCAGGAGCTCACCGCTCAGCTGGAGCAGCTGGAGGCCCAGGCCGCTGACGCCATCGCCGCCGCCGGCAGCGCCGCCGAGCTCGAGGAGCTGCGGGTTGGGCTGCTGGGCAAGAAGGGCAAGCTCTCCGCCGTGCTCGGGGCCATGGGCAAGCTGCCCGGCGATGAGCGCCCCCTCGTGGGTCAGCGCGCCAATGTGCTCAAAGAGCAGGTGCAGGGGCTGCTGAGCGAGCGGCTGGCGGCGGTGAAGGGGGCCGCCATGGCGGAGCGGATCGCCCGCGAAACCCTTGATGTGACCATGCCGGCCCGCTACATCCCGGCCGGCCACCGCCACCCGCTGATCAGCACGATCGAGGAGATCGTGGACATCTTTTCCGGGCTCGGTTACCGGGTGGAGGAAGGGCCGGAGATCGAGACCGACTACCACAACTTCACCGCCCTCAACATCCCGCCGCACCACCCGGCGCGGGACATGCAGGACACCTTTTACCTCTCGGAAACAGAGCTGCTGCGCACCCACACCTCACCGGTGCAGATCCGCCATCTCGAAAACAACCCGCCGCCGGTGCGGATCGTGGCGCCGGGGCGTGTGTACCGCCGGGATGCGGTGGATGCCACCCACTCGCCGGTGTTCCACCAGGTGGAGGTGCTGGCGATCGACGAGGGCCTCGATTTCAGCCACCTGCGTGGCACGGTGACTACCTTCCTGCAGCAGTTCTTCGGCGATCTGCCGGTGCGCTTCCGCGCCAGCTACTTCCCCTTCACCGAACCCTCCGCCGAGGTGGACGTGCAATGGCGCGGCCGCTGGCTGGAGGTGATGGGCTGCGGGATGGTGGATCCGGCGGTGCTGGAGGGGCTCGGCATCGATCCCGAGCGCTACAGCGGCTTCGCCGCCGGCCTGGGGGTGGAGCGCTTCTGCATGGTGCGCCACGGCATCGACGACATCCGCCGGCTGTTCACCAGCGACCTGCGCTTCCTCGAGCAGTTCTGACGCCAATCGGGGAAGCTTCCGCCAGCCCCGGGCGCCCCCCATAAACTCGCCTT
>JBIKKZ010000214.1:0-3182 GCA_044360095.1 Vulcanococcus sp.
CCACAGCACCCCCTCCAGAACACAGCCCCTTGGTGGCGGACCTCGGTCCGCTCACCCAGGGGCTGTTTGTGCAGGGGAGCCAGCTCGCTGGTGAGCGCTGTCGCCGGCGCACTAATGCGCCGCTTCCAGCGCTTCAGGCTCCAACCAATCCTTCAGCTGATCCCGCTGCCATTCGCGGCAGCGCACGTCCTGCTTGGGGTGGATCGCCTGCAGTTCCCCTTCGCGGGGCTCGGGCAGGGCGTTGCGCAGGGAGCGGCGGCGCAGCTTGGCCGTCCAGCGATGGAACCGATGAAACGCTCTCGAACGGGTCATGGACACCTCCGGGTGGAGACCCCCTTGGTCTAACGGGTCCAAAGCCCACCTCCCAGGGGGCGGCGGCCAGCTTTACATTCCCTTCCACCGCCGGGCCCCATGGCCAGCTCCCCTCCCCTGCAGCGGCTGCTGCACACCCTCAAGCCCCACCGGCGCCTGGTGTGGCTGGCGGCCAGCTGCTCGGTGCTCAACAAGCTGTTCGACCTGGCCCCACCGGTGCTGATCGGCCTGGCGGTGGACGTGGTGGTGCGCCAGGACAACGCCTGGTTGGCGGCCTTCGGTGTGGTCACGGTGCCGGGCCAGCTGGGGGTGCTGGCGGTGCTGTCGTTCCTGATCTGGAGCGCCGAATCCCTGTTCGAATACCTCTACGCCCTGCTCTGGCGCAACCTGGCCCAGCGGGTGCAGCACGAACTGCGGCTGGAGGCCTACGACCACCTGCAACGGCTGGAACTGGGCTTTTTTGAGGCCAGCAGCAGCGGCCGCCTGCTGGCGATCCTCAACGACGACATCAACCAGCTGGAGCGCTTCCTCGACCATGGCGCCAACGAGCTGCTGCAGCTGATCACCACGGTGCTGGCGGTGGGCGGCGCCATGCTCTGGCTCTCCCCCACCGTGGCGGGGGTGTCGTTCCTGCCGATCCCGGTGATCCTCTGGGGATCGCTGCACTTCCAGCGCCGCCTGCAGCCCCGCTACCGGGAGGTGCGCGAACGGGCCGGCGACCTGGCCAGCCGCCTCGCCAACAACCTGGGCGGCATGCTCACGATCAAGAGCTACGCCGCAGAGCCCTGGGAGCTGGAACGGCTCCGGGCCGACAGCGAGGCCTACCGGATCAGCAACCGCCGCGCCATTCGCCTCTCGGCGGCCTTCATCCCGCTGATTCGCTTCGCGATCCTGTTTGCCTTCCTGGCGATCCTGGTGATCGGCGGCCTGCAGGCCTGGCGCGGGGCCATCGCCGTGGGCACCTACTCCTTCCTGGTGTTCATCACCCAGCGGTTGCTCTGGCCGCTCACCAGCCTGGGCCGCACCCTCGACGACTACCAGCGGGCGATGGCCTCCAGCCAGCGGGTGCTCGACCTGCTGGACACCCCCATCGCCATCCCCAGCGGCAGCCGCCCGCTCCCCCTCAGCCAGGTGCACGGGGCCATCCGCTTCGAGGCGGTGGATTTCGCCTACCCCGGCCGCGCGCCGCTGCTGCAGGGCTTCAACCTTGAGATCCCCGCCGGCAGCACCGTGGGCATCGTGGGGGCCACCGGATCGGGCAAAAGCACGATCGTGAAGCTGCTGCTGCGGCTCTACGAGCTGCAGGGGGGCACGATCCGCCTGGATGGCCAGCCGGTGGATCAGCTGCAACTGGCGGACCTGCGCCGCGCCATCGGCCTGGTGAGCCAGGAGGTGTTCCTGTTCCACGGCACCGTGGCCGACAACATCGCCTACGGCAGCTTCGAGGCCCCCCGCAGCGCCATTGCCCGAGCGGCGCAGCTGGCGGAGGCTGCCCGGTTCATCGAAGCCCTGCCCCAGGGCTACGACACGGTGGTGGGGGAGCGGGGCCAGCGGCTCTCCGGCGGCCAGCGCCAACGGATCGCCCTGGCCCGCGCCATCCTCAAGAACCCGCCGGTGCTGATCCTCGATGAAGCCACCGCCGCAGTGGACAACGAAACGGAGGCGGCGATCCAGCGCTCCCTGGATCTGATCACCGCCGAGCGCACCACCCTGGTGATCGCCCACCGCCTCTCCACCGTGCGCCACGCCGACCGGATCGTGGTGCTGGAGCAGGGCCGCATCGTGGAGAGCGGCACCCATGAGCAGCTGATTGCCGCGGGCGGCGCCTACGTGAACCTGTGGCGGGTGCAGGCGGGCCTGCGGGCCGATGAGGCCCTGCAGCTGTGAACCGCGCCGTCCCGTGGGTGTGACATAGGTTTTCCCGATGACCAGCGGCGCCACCTACCCCCTGCGCGATGAGCGCGGGCCCATGCTCAAGGCCATCGCCCTGGGGCTCGGGGCGGGTCTGGTGCTGGCGGCGCCCCTGCACCTGCTGCTCGAAGGGGCCCCGGTGGGGGCCAACCACCAGCTGGTGAATCCCTTCAGCAGCTGGACCGGCGCCGGCGCCAAGCAGGTGGTGATCCTGGGCACCGATGCCGGCGGTGGCAACACCGATGTGATGCACACCCTGCGGGTGAAGGACGGGGTCACCGAGTTGATCCAGGTGCCCCGTGACACCTACATCGCAACCCAACGCCATGGGGCCCTCAAGGCCAACGCCCTGCTGGCCTACGGCGGGCCCGAGCTGGTGAAGCAGGAGCTCACCAAACACTTCGGCCGGCCGGTGGAGCACCACATCCTGATCAACCTCTCGGTGATTCGGCGCCTGGGGGATTCCCTGGGGGGCCTGGAGGTGGATGTGCCCCAGCGGATGCTGTACCACGACAACACCCAGAACCTGCACATCGACCTGCAGCCCGGTCGCCAGGTGCTGCGGGGCAACAACATCGAGGGCTTCCTGCGCTTCCGCAACGACGGCCTGGGGGACATTGGCCGGCTCGACCGCCAGCGCCTGCTGCTCAAGGCCCTGTTTGATCAGATCACCAAACCGGAAAGCCTGGTGCGGCTGCCATCGCTGCTCAGCGCCGCCGGCAAGGACATGACCACCGACCTGGGGCCCATGGAGATCGGCGGCCTGATCACGGCCATGGCCGGCACCCGCTTCGATGCCAAACGCCTCGGCGGTCGCTCCGAGATGCGCGATGGCCTCAGCTACTGGATCCCCGAGTGGCCGGCCCCCGAAAGCGGCGGCGGCCCCGCGGGCAGCAGCAACGGCGACCCCAAGCGCTACTCGTTCAACTTCTGATCCCGGTAGGCCGCCGGCACCGCCA
>JBIKKZ010000215.1:0-3181 GCA_044360095.1 Vulcanococcus sp.
TGCGTTGGGTGGTGTGCACCAGCTCCCTGGATCTGGGGGTGGATTTCCAGCCGGTGGAGCGGGTGGTGCAGATCGGCAGCGCCAAAAACCTGGCGCGGCTGCTGCAGCGGGCCGGCCGCAGCGCCCACTGCCCGGGGGGCACCTCCCAGGTGCTGTTCATGCCCACCAACGCCCTGGAATTGCTGGAGGTGAGCGCTATGCGCCGCGGGCTAGAGCAGGGGCTGGTGGAACACCGGCGCCCGCCCCAGCTGCCGCTGGATGTGCTGCTGCAGCACCTCACCAGCCTCGCCTGCGGGCCGGGGTTCGAGCCTGAGCAGGAGCTGGCCACGGTGCGGAGCAGCTGGAGTTTCCGCAATCTGAGCGACAGCCAATGGCAGTGGTGCCTCGACGTGCTGGAGCACGGCGGCCGTTGCCTGGGGGCCTACCCGCGCTACCGCAAGTTGGTGTGGCAGGGGGATCGCTACCGGGTGGTCGACAAGGCCATCGCCCGCCTGCACCGCTTCAACATCGGCACGATCACCGCCGACCGCTCGGTGACGGTGCGCTTCGTGCGCGGGGCGGTGATCGGCCATGTGGAGGAGGCCTTCATCGGCCGGCTCAAGCCCGGGGATGTGTTCTTCTTCGCCGGACGGCAACTGGAATTCGTGCGGTTGCGGGAGATGACCGCCCAGGTGAAGGCCACCACCCGCAAGAGCTCCACGGTGCCCGCCTGGGCCGGCGGCCAGATGGCGCTCTCGGATCTGCTCAGCGGCCACCTGCGCCAGGAGGTGGACCGCTGCGCCCGGGCCCTGGCGGGCGAAACGGAGCTGGACACCCCCGAGCTGCGGGCCCTGGAGCCGCTGCTGCAACGGCAGGTGGACCTCTCCAGCCTGCCCCGTAACGACGAAATCCTGCTGGAGGTCTGCCGCAGCCGCGAGGGCAGCCACCTGTTTGTGTTTCCGTTTGAGGGCCGCTTCGTGCACGAGGGCATCGGCTTCCTCTGGGCCTGGCGGCTGGCCCGGCACCGGCCCAGCACGGTCACCGTGTCGGTGAACGACTACGGCTTTGAGCTGTTGGCCCCCAAGGGCTACCCCTTTGAGGAGCTGCTCGACCTGCACGGCGACAGCCTGCTGGCGGTGGATGCGCTGGAGCACGACATGGAGCAGGCGGTGAACCTCTCGGAGCTGTGCCGCCGCCGCTTCCGCGCCATCGCCCAGGTGAGCGGCCTGATCAGCCAGAGCATGCCGGGGCAGAACAAAACCGGCGGCCAGCTCCAGATCAGCGCCGCCCTGCTGTTCGATGTGTTCAGCAAGCACGAACCCGACTCGCTGCTGCTGGAGCAGGCGCGGCGGGAGGTGCTGGAGGAGCAATTGGAGCGGCCGCGGCTGCAGGCCGCCCTGGAGCGCATGGCGGCCAGCCGCTGGCGGCTGGAGCGCACGGCCCGGCCCGGCCCCCTGGCCTTTCCGCTGCTGGTGGAGCGCCTCAACAACCGGCTCAGCAACGAATCGCTGCTGGAGCGGGTGCAGCGGCTGATCGCCGACGCGCAGCGCGCTGAGGGCGTTTAGATCGCCTACTGAAACGAAAACCACTCCAGCCGCTGGGGGGCTGCGGGGTTGGTGCAATCCAGCAGTTCGGCCCCCTTCACGGTGCCGTCCTGGCGGTACCAGGGGTCGGCGCAGAGGTCGCGGAAGGCCGTGCGGGCCTGCTCGAGGGTGGCGAACTGGCCCACGTTCACCACGCCCCAGCGGTCGTGGGTGTTGATGCTGAAGGCCAATTCAGGCCGCCAGGGGCAGCTGGCTGCTCACCAGCCGGTGGCGGGGCTGCTCGACGGTGTCGAGTTCTTCGCCAAAGGTTTCCTCCAGCAGCGCCTCGAGCCAATCGAAGCCGTTGATCGCCATCAGCGCCTGCAGGAAGGCGGGGCTGTTGGTGAGCTCCGGATCGAGGGGCAGGTAGAAGGCCTTGAACGCCTCGTAGTCGCCGATGCGGCGGAGCTGGGCGAGGGTGTGTTGCAGGTCGGTCACCGGCTGTTCAGGCATCCAACGGCCCCAGGGTGCCCCTCGCCGGCATCGGCGGCAATGGAAGCGGGCCTTAAGGCGCCAGCAGGGCCGCACCGCGGCGGTGGATCTCGCGGGCGTAGTCGGTCCAGGTGCCCTGGCCCCAGTAGCGGAAGCAGCTGGTTTCCAGCAGCAGCAGATGCAGCAGGGCCCCTTGGTAGGCGGGGCTGCTGGTCACCGCCGGATCGGCGGCCACCAGCGGGTCAAAACGGGCATGGAAGGCGGCGCTGAGCTGCTGCATGGGCTCCAGCACGCTCTCGTAGCCCTTCACCCAACTGAGGTTGTTGGTCCACGACGCCCCCTCCATGGCGAAGCCCGGATCCTCCGCCTGCAGGGCCGCCAGGGCTTCCGACAGCGCAGCGGCACCGCGACGATCACCCAGCCGTTGCCACAGCCGGTGCTGCCCCACCGCCTGGATGGCGGGGTAGTCGGCGCCGGAGACGCCCTCCGCCTCCAGCAGCTCCAACCATTCGGTGCCGTTGGCGGCCGCGGTGGTGCCGTCTGCCGCGGCCAGGCGCCGGTGGGCCTGCTCGAAGGCCGGCGGGAATTCGTTCATCATCACGCCGCCGTTTTCGCCATCGGCGATCTGGCTCACGAGGGCCGGCACGGTGCGCTCAGCCAGGGGCTGCGGGGCCAACCCCAGCGCCTCGTAGCAGGGCTGCATCTGGCCCACCAGCTTGGTGTCGGAGCCCTGGGTCTTGATCAGGGCCAGAATCTCCGCCTCCTCACCACAGGAATTGCGGGCCACCAGGCGGTTGGGGATCAGCGTCTGCCGGCGGCTGAGGGGGGAGCCATCGGGGTTCTCCACGCTGTGCTCCTGCACCAGCAGCCAGCGGTAGCCGCACTCCCGCAGGGCACTCACCAGGGCAAACAGCGTGTCGGGGTGGTTGGGCAGGTGCATCTCCGGCGGCGAGAAGCCCTTCACCCGCCCCAGGGCCTCGAGGCCAAACTGGGCCGAAAACTGGTGCTGCCAAGCCTGCAGCTGCAGTATGAGGTCGGGGATGGGGGTGGAGGGGGCCACCGCATGGCCCCAGAAGGTGCCCAGAAACTCCACGTGGGGCGTGAGCGCCGGATCGGTGGCCAGCCGCTGCAGGGACTCAAGGATGTCGTGGCGGCCCATCTGCTCAAACCCCCAGAGCAGGGTGCCG
>JBIKKZ010000216.1:0-3177 GCA_044360095.1 Vulcanococcus sp.
CGTCGATGCCATCAGCGAACGATTGGCCAGCGGCGGGCGCCTCTTCTACCTGGGGGCGGGCACATCCGGTCGCCTGGGGGTGCTGGATGCGGCGGAGTGTCCCCCCACCTTCTGCAGCCCGCCGGAGCTGGTGCAGGGGGTGCTGGCCGGCGGTGCCGCAGCCCTGCTGCGCAGCTCCGAGGGCCTGGAGGACCTGCGCGACGCTGGCCGCGACGATCTGGTGGACCGTGGCTTTCAACCCGGGGATGCCCTGGTGGGGATCGCCGCCGGCGGCACCACCCCCTACGTGCACGGTGGGCTGGCCCATGCGCAGCAGCTCGGCGCCCTGGCCATTGCCATCGCCTGCGTGCCGCAGGAGCAGGTGACCATGCCCTGCGACATCGACATCCGCCTGCTCACTGGGCCGGAATTGCTGGCGGGCTCCACACGGTTGAAGGCCGGCACCGCCACCAAGATGGCCCTCAACATCCTCAGCACCGGCGTGATGGTGCGGCTGGGCAAGGTGTATGGCAACCGCATGGTGGATGTGGCGGTGACCAACAGCAAACTCGAGGACCGGGCCCTGCGCATGCTCCACGACCTCGCTGGCATCGATCGCCAGCAGGGGCGCCAGTGGCTGCATCGCAGCGGCGGCTCCGTGAAATTGGCCCTGTTGATGGCGTACCGTGGCCTCAGCCTCGAGCAGGCCCAGGAGCTGCTCAACCGCTGCCAGGGGCAGTTGCGCCGGGCCCTGGTGGAGGCCCCTCAGCCGCCAAACGCGCCCCAGTAGGGCTGGGTCAACAGATCGAGCCGGCGGCGCGTCTCCGCGGGCACGTGCTCCTTCGGCGTCATCAACGCATCCCGCAGGGCCCCATGGGCCGTGCTGGTGGGGCGGAGTGCCGCCACCCGTTCCGCGGTGATGCGCACGATCTGCGTGGCGAGGGCCGCGTTGGCCCTGAGGTTGGCGATCACCATGTCGACCGTCACGCTGTCGTGGCCCTCAAACCAGCAGTCGTAGTCGGTGGCCATGGCGAGGGTGGCGTAGGCGATCTCCGCCTCCCGGGCCAGCCGCGCTTCGCTGTGGTTGGTCATGCCGATCACGGAGCAGCCCCAGGCCCGATAAAGCTGCGATTCCGCCCGGGTGGAGAAGGCGGGACCCTCCATGCACAGGTAGGTGCCCCCCCGGTGGAGGGTGCGGTCGGTGGGCATCAGGCTGTCGGCCACATCCGCCAGCAGGCGGCTGAGGGTCGGGCAGAAGGGGTCGGCGAAGGTCACGTGGGCCACCGCCCCCTGGCCGAAAAAGGTCAGGGGCCGTTGGTGGGTGCGGTCGATGAATTGATCGGGCACCACCATGTCCAGGGGGCGCACTGCCTCCTGCAGCGATCCCACCGCCGAGGGCGAGAGGATCCAGCGCACCCCCAGGGAGCGCATCGCCCAAATGTTGGCGCGGTAGGGCACCTCCGTGGGCAAGAGGGTGTGGTGCCGGCCATGGCGCGCCAGAAACACCACCTCCATGCCCCCCAGCCGCCCCAGTCGCAGGGTGTCGGAGGGGGCGCCAAAGGGGGTGTCAACGGTGAGCTCCTGGATGTCCTCCAGACCCTCCATGGCATACAGGCCGCTCCCCCCCAGCACCCCAAGCCGCGCTTGGCTGAGGTCGGTGCTGCTGGGGCCGGTCATGGCGATCACGCGGGTTCAACCCTTCTACCGGAGCGCCCATACTGATCCGGTGTGCTCTTGATGCCCCCGTGACCAAAGCCCTGATGGAGACCGACGCCGGCACCATCGAACTGGAGCTGTTCGACGCCGACGCCCCCAACACCGTGGCCAATTTTGTGAAGCTGGCCAACGAGGGCTTCTACGACGGTTTGGCGTTCCACCGTGTGATCCGCGGCTTCATGGCCCAGGGCGGCTGCCCCAACAGCCGTGAAGGCGCCCGTGGCATGGCGGGCACCGGCGGTCCCGGCTACCAGATCGACTGTGAGATCAACGGCCAGAAGCACCAGGCCGGCACCCTGGCGATGGCCCACGCCGGTCGCAACACCGGCGGCTCGCAGTTCTACATCTGCCACGAGGCCCAGCCCCACCTCGATGGGGTGCACACCGTGTTCGGTCTCACCGGCAACATGGATGTGGTGCTGGCCCTCAAGAACGGCAGCCGCATCAACAAGGTGAGCATCCAGGCCTGACGGGCTTCCTGCCCTGATCAGCACCAGCGCATCAGCGTGCCCGCATCCACCCGCAGCTGCGGGCTTGCCGCCTGCAGCTCCAACAGCGGGCGGCGCTGGGCCTCGAGCGTGTTGCTGGGGTGGGCGCTGCGCTGGCTGTCGGGTGCCAGCAACAGGCTGACGCTCTGGGTCGACGACCAGGCCGCCATGCGTTGCAACCCCTCCGCCAGCAGGGCGGCGTTGCCCCCTTCCACCAGCACCGCAAGCTGCGGCTGATCCAGCAGCGCCAACACCCGGGCGTGCTCCTCCCGTTCGAGCACCACCCCGTGTTGCTCCGCCCACTGGCGCAGGTCCTGCAGCCGCTCGGCCACCAACGTTCCGGTGCTGTCGCTGTCCGCGGCGTTGCCGCCGCCGTTGCTGCCCATGGTCCAGGCCAGCACGGCCGCGGGCCCCTCCTGGCCGCCGGCGTCCATCAGGTGCCCCAGTTTGGTGCGCTTGGTCTGCAGGTAGGCGGCGTTGTGCTGGCTGGCGTCCATCACCAGCGGTACCCGATCCTCCACCTGCAGGCCGTAGCCGCCCAGTCCGGCGATTTTGCGAGGGTTGTTGGTGATCAGGCGCAGCCGGTGGACGCCCAGGTCGCTGAGGATCTGCGCGCCAACGCCGTAGTTGCGCAGGTCGGCGGGGAACCCCAAGCGTTCGTTGGCCTCCACGGTGTCCAGGCCGCCGTCCTGCAGCGAGTAGGCCCGCAGCTTGTTGATCAGTCCGATGCCGCGCCCCTCCTGACGCAGATACACCACCACCCCTTCCCTGGCGGCTTCGATCATCCGCAGGGCTGCCTCCAGCTGCGGCCGGCAGTCACAGCGCAGGGAGCCGAAGGCGTCGCCGGTGAGGCATTCGCTGTGCACCCGCACCAGCACCGGATGGTTGGCCTGCTCCGGGTGCCCCTTCACGATGGCCACGTGCTCGCTGCCGTCGAGTTCGTTGCGGTAGCCGATGGCGCGGAACTGCCCAAAGGCACTGGGCAGTTCCGCCA
>JBIKKZ010000217.1:0-3134 GCA_044360095.1 Vulcanococcus sp.
CTCGATCAGCCGTCTGGAGGGCTTCCAGGGCAAGGTGGAGGCCATCGGTCAGGGGGGTGCCGCGGCGTTACAGGCCGCCTCCGCCGCCGAGGGCCGTTCCGATTCCCTGCTGGTGAGCCACGTCGACCTGGTGCCCCCCCAGGGGGGGCGCCGCCTGATCCACGACCTCAGCCTGGAGGTGGCCCCCCACCAGCGCGTGTTGGTGGTGGGGCCCAGCGGCTGCGGCAAAACCTCCTTCCTGCGCCTGGTGAGCGGCCTCTGGCCCGCCGCCGCCGGCACCGTGCAGCGCCCTCCCCAGAGCGAGCTGCTGTTCATCCCCCAGAAGCCCTACATGATTTTGGGCAGCCTGCGGGAGCAGCTCTGCTACCCCCTCGATCCTCAGCGCTTCAGCGACCAGCACCTGCGCAGCGTGTTGGAGGAGGTGCGCCTCAGCGAGCTGGTGCAGCGCTACCCCGACTTCGACATCAAACAGGACTGGCCGCGGCTGCTCTCCCTGGGGGAACAGCAGCGCTTGGCCTTCGCCCGCCTGCTGCTCAACTCCCCCCGCTTTGTGGTGCTGGATGAGGCCACCAGCGCCCTGGATGTGGGCACCGAAAAGCACCTCTATCAGCTGCTGGTGCAGCGGGAGATGGCGTTTGTGAGCGTGGGCCACCGCCCCACCCTCACCAACTTCCACGACACGGTGCTGGAGCTCGACGGCCAGGGCGCCTGGAAGCTGCAACCCGCCGCCAGCTATACCTTCAACGCTGGAGCCTGAAGCCGCGATGTCCGCCACCCCGCCCCCCGCCGACGCTTCCGCCACCAGCGCCACCACCGGCGACGCCCCGGCCTTCGGCTGGAGCGCCTACGCCGAGCGGGTGAATGGGCGCTTCGCCATGGTGGGCTTCGTGGCGATCCTGCTGGTGGAGGCCATCAGCGGCAGCACCTTCCTGCATTGGGCGGGCTTTGTGGGCTGATCGCCGGCCGTTGCCTCAGGGCAGCTCCAGCAGATCGATCTGCCACAGGCCGCCGCGGCTCACCTCCACCGCCAGCACCCGCCCATCGGCGCTGAGGCTCACCTGGCGCGGCACGCCGGCCGGTTCGACCGCCAGGGGCTGCACGGCCATCAGGGAGCGCCGGTAGAGCACCAGCTCCGTGCGGTCGTCGCGCTGGCGCACCACCGCCAGGTGCTCGCCGCGGGCATCCACGCTCACCTGAATCGGCAGGCTGTCGGCCCGGTTGAGCCCCGGCAGGGGCACCGGCAGTTGCCGCTGGGCGTCGATCAGCTGCACCTGGGGGCGGCCGCCATCGCGGCTGGCGATCAGGGCCAGCCAGCCGCTGCCCAGGCTGGGGCTCTGGCCGCTGCCCAGGCGAGCCAGCTGTTGGTTGAGGTTGGGCAATGGCCGTAGGCCCCCCTGGCAGCTCTGCAGCAGCAGGGTGAGCAGCAGGCCGCCGGCCAGCAGGGGCGTGCGGTGGCTCATGGCTGCAGCGCCCCCTCGCCGCCGCCGCTCTGGCGCTGGCCGGGTGCCAGGTCGGGTTCGAGCAGGCCGCTGAGGTCGAACAGCTCCACCCGCTGGCCGCCGCCGGCGATCACCTCCAGGGCCAGGCGTTGGCCGTCGGGGGCCAGGCTGAGGCCCCGCGGCTCCAGGCCCATGGGCAATAACAGCGGCTGCAGCCGGCCGGTGGCCCGGTCTTCGATCACGGCCTGGCGCCGCCCCCCTTGCTGCACCAGCAGGGCCAAGTAGCGGCCGTTCCAGCTCAGGGCCGGGGAACTGTGGGGTTGGTGGCCGCGCAGGTGGCGCAGGGGCAGCACCCGGCCGCTGCTGCGCTCCTGCAGCAGCACTGTGGTGCGCCCGCCCCGTTCCACCAGGGAAGCCAGCAGGCGCCCATCACCGCTGAGGGCGGGCTGTTGGCGGGTTTCGCTGCCCAGCCCCAGGGGCGGCGCCGGCTGGCGCCGCCAGGGCAGCAGGGTGCACCCCCCCAGGCCGGTGGCCAGCAGCAGCAGGCTGAGGCTGCGGATCAGTCGTCGAAGCGGGAGCTGTTGTCCCGCGGGCTCGGGCCGTCGTTGCGGGGGGCGGGGGGCACCGGGCGGAACTCGGCGTCGCTCACCGAAGCGTCGGCGGCGTCACCGCTGGCGGGTGAGGCCATGCCACCGGCGCGGTAGGGGGAACCCTGGGGAACGCCGGCGGTGGCGCCGGGGGCCATCGGTTCGGTGCCGGCGCCGGTGCCGGCGGGGCGGCGGCTGGAGCGGGGCATGCCCTCGGCCGGCGCGCCGGGGCGGCTGCCACGGCGTTGCTCCTCGCGGCCCTGGCGGCGGGAGCCGAAATCCTGGGTCGCCGGGGTGCTTGGGCCCCCAGCGCGGTAGCGGCCGGCGGCGGGGCCACGGTCGGATGGGCGATCAGCACCGCGCTCGCCGCGGTTGCGTTGGGCCTCCCAGTCGTCGCGGGAGGCGGCCCGCTCGGGGATGGCGGCCCGGGCGGCGGGCCGGCGGGGGCGGTAGAAGTCCCCCTCGTCGGCGTCGCCGTAGCCCTCCTCGCGGGAGCGGATGCGGCGGCGCAGCTGTTGGGGTTCATCGAAGCGGTCAACGTCGTCGCCCCAGTCGCGGCCACCGCCCACGCGGGGCCGACTGGGGGGTTCGTCGTCGTCGAAGAAGGAGGAGCGGCGAGCCTGCTCGGTGGTCACCCCGCGCAGCCGCACGCTCTCGTAGGCGAAAAACACCGTGGTGCCAGCCAGCAGAAACTGGCCGAATTGCAGAATCGGATCCAGGCGCCAGCCCTGGAAAAACAAAATGCCGCCGCAGAGCAGGCCCACGGCGGCGAAGAACACGTCGTAGTCGCGGGCCAGGGCGGGTTTGAAGCTGCGCATGAAATAGAGCAGCGCGCCGCCAACGGCCAGCACGATCCCCACGATGCTGGCCCAATTCAGGCTGGCGTTGACCACGGATCGAAAGCCTTTTCAGGCCGCACTTCCAGCCACTTTAGGCCGGCCGTCGAGGCGCAGCCCTGCGGCCACAGGCATCAGAGCTTGCGGTCGACCCGATCGTTCTGGCTGATCAGGATCACGGCGGCGGTGACGGGGATGACCACAATCACCGCGCCCCAAACGAGGCTGCTCAGGAAGTTGGCGAGGGAGGGGGTCATGGCAAGGACGAATCC
>JBIKKZ010000037.1:0-10079 GCA_044360095.1 Vulcanococcus sp.
CGGTGAGATCGCTGGCGTAGCCGCACTTGTCCAGGTTGAACACCTGGGCATCGCTGGCGTTCAGCAGGCGCCGCACAACAGCCCCGCCGATGAAGCCGGCCCCGCCGGTCACCAGCACCCGCTTGCAACTGTCGGGCAACACCACAGTCATGATTCGGGATCCGACGCCATCTCGGCGGAGGCTATGCGCTCCAGCACCCGCCGCAGGGCGGTGCGCCAATGCACAGGATCCAGCCCCAGGGCCGCGCGGCTGCCGCTGCAATCGAGCAGGGAATAGGCGGGGCGTCGAGCAGGCGTTGGGTATTGAGCAGTGGTGAGCGGCTGCACCCGGGCCGCCTTGCCCAGCAGGCCCAGCTCCACGGCCAGCTCGCCGATGGCCACGGCGAAGTCGTACCAGCTGGCGGCACCGGCATCGCTCCAGTGGAGGATCCGGGGCAGGGGCGAGTCAACGGAACACCCCAGCCCCAGGGCCCGCCAACAGGCCTCAGCCAGGGTGTGGGTGGCCGTGGGGCACCCCACCTGGTCGGCCACCACCCCCAGCTCGGGCTTCTCGCGGTGCAACCGCAGCAGCGTGAGGCAGAAGTTGCGGCCCACGGGCCCGTACACCCAGCTGGTGCGCAGCATCCGGGCGCCGGGCAGCTGCAACGCCGCCGCCTCCCCCGCCGCCTTGCTGCTGCCGTAGACCCCCAGGGGATCCATCGCCTGGGCGGGGCCGTAGGGGGTGCCCTGACGGCCGTTGAAGACAAAGTCGGTGCTGAGCTGCAGCAACTGGCCGCCGGTGCTGGCCAGGGCCTCGGCAAAGGCGGCCGGCGCACCCGCATTCACCGCCTGGGCCACGGCGGGTTCCTGTTCAGCGCGGTCCACGGCGGTGTAGGCGCCGGCATTGAGCACCGCATCGGGGCGCAGCTCCAGCACCAGCCGCCGGCAGGCGTCGGCGTCGGCCAGATCCAGCGCCCATGCGCCGGCGCCACCGGATCGTGAGGTTGGGATCAACGTGACCTCCGCCGGGCAAGCCGCAATCAGGGCCTGGCCCAGCTGGCCGCCGGCGCCGGTCAGCAAAACCCTCATCCGAACATCGCTCCACTGGCCACGGCCGCAGCAAAACTTGGCGCTTCAGCGTCCTTGGCGGCGAGCTGAGGGCAGGCCTCCGGCAGCAGCTCCAGGGGCCAGGCAATGGCCAGCTCGGGATCGTCCCAGCGCAGGGCCCGCTCGCAGGTGGGGGTCCAAAAGTCGGTGGTTTTGTAGAGCACCTCCACCGGATCGGTGAGGCTCAAAAAGCCATGGGCGAATCCGGCCGGAACCCACATCTGCTGCTGGTTCGCCGCGCTCAGCCGGGCCCCACACCACTGGCCAAAGGTGGCGGAATCGCGGCGCAGATCCACGGCCACATCAAACATCTCCCCCGCCACGCAGCGCACGAGCTTCCCCTGCGCATGGGGTTCCAGCTGGTAGTGCAACCCGCGCAGCACCCCCTGGCTGGAGCGCGAGTGGTTGTCCTGCACAAAAGCAGCCGCAGCCGGCTGCCCATCGGCCTCCAACAGCTCGGCAAACAGGCGCTGGTTCCAGCTCTCGAAAAAGAAGCCCCTCGCATCGCCGAACACCCGCGGCGTCAGCAGCAGCGGCCCCGACAGGCTTTGCCCCTGGGGGCTGTGCAAGCGCTCAGCCCGCATGACCCAGCTCTATCAGCTGCAGCAGGTACTCGCCGTAGCCGCTCTTGCGCAGCGGTTCCGCCAGGGCAGACAACTGATCGGAACTGATCCAGCCCTGGCGCCAGGCCACCTCCTCCGGGCAGCCCACCTTCAACCCCTGGCGGTGCTCCAGGGTGCGGATGTAACTGGAGGCCTCGTGCAGGGAATCGCAGGTGCCGGTGTCGAGCCAGGCCATGCCCCGCCCCATCAGCTCCACCTGCAGCAACCCCTCCTCCAGGTATTGGCGGTTGAGGTCGGTGATTTCCAGCTCCCCCCGGGCCGAGGGAACCACCCGCCGGGCACGCTCCACCACGGAAGCGTCATAGAAATAGAGACCCGTCACCGCATGGCGGGATCGGGGCCGGGCGGGTTTCTCCTCGATGCTGAGCACGCGGCCATCGGCGGCAAACTCCACCACGCCGTAGCGCTCGGGATCGCGCACCGGATAGGCGAACACGGTGGCCCCGGCGCTGCGCTCCGTGCTGCCGCGCAACTGGGGCACCAGATCGTGGCCATGGAAGAGGTTGTCGCCAAGCACCAGGGCCGCCGGGGCCCCCGCCAAAAAGTCAGCCCCCAACAGAAACGCCTGGGCCAGGCCATCGGGGCTCGGCTGCACGGCGTAGCGGATGGTCATCCCCCAGGCGTGGCCATCCCCCAGCAGCCGCTCAAAGCTGGCCTGATCCTCCGGGGTGGTGATGATCAGCACCTCGCGGATTCCCGCCAGCATCAAGGTGCTGAGCGGGTAATAGACCATCGGCTTGTCGTACACCGGCAGCAACTGCTTGCTCACCCCGCGGGTGATCGGGTGCAGGCGTGAGCCCGTGCCGCCGGCCAGGATGATGCCCTTGCGCTGCATCAACGCCGCTTCCGGCTCGCTGGGAGGATGTTGGCATGGACGCCATCTGCCTCCTGATCCACGCCCCAGGGGCCCCGGGCCTGCGCTGGCTGGGGTTGGGGCCGGGGCTACGGCCCACCCGCGGCCTGTGGAAGCTGCAACGGCTGCTGGATCAACACGCTTTCTGGGCCCAAGGGCGCTCGCTGCCGCAGCTGCGACGGATGCTGGCGGGCAGTGCAGCGGTGGTGAGCCTGTGGCGGGGCCGGCGGCTGGTGGGCTTCGCCCGGGCCAGCAGCGATGGCCTCTTCCGCGCGGTGCTGTGGGATGTGGTGATCCCGGAGGATCTCCAAGGCCAGGGGCTCGGGCGCCAGCTGGTGGAGGCGCTGCTGCAAACCCCACGGCTGCGGCAGGTGGAGCGGGTGTACCTGATGACCACCAACAGCGCCGGTTTTTACCGGCAGCTGGGGTTTGAACTGGAGACCAGCCAGCAGCTGCTCAGGCGGGCGCCCCAGGCCCCCGGCTGAAACAGCGGTGGCATTCATCCAGTGTCACTACGCTTTGAGCAGCAATCAGGCCATGGGATTGATCCGCGGCACCGTCGAACTCCTGAACCCCACCATCCCAGGACTGAACGGACTGACCGTGCAGGCCCTGGCAGATTCCGGCGCCGTGCACCTCTGCATCCCTGAGCACATCGCCATCCAGCTGCAACTGCAGGAGCTCGAGATGCGCGAGGTGACCTTGGCCGACGGACGCCGGCGCAGCGTGCCCTACATGGGGCCGGTGGAAGTGCGGTTTGGCAACCGCCGTTGCTTCACCGGGGCAATGGTGCTGGGCAACGAAGTGCTGTTAGGTGCCATCCCGATGGCAGACATGGACCTGGTGCTGCAGCCAAGTCTTCAGCGCCTGAGCGTGAACCCCGACAGCCCGAACATCCCGCAGAGTGTTGCTATGGCAACGCAGCCATGAGGCTGCCCATCTCGATCGCCTGCAGGCCGTAGCTCCAGCCCAGGTTGCTCTTGATGCCCGCCCGCTCCAGGGCCTGCTGCATGGTGTCGGTGGTGAGCACGCCAAAGATCACCGGCACGCCCGTGTCGCGGCTGACGGCGGCGACACCTTTGCTCACCTCGGCCACCACCACATCGAAATGGGGGGTGTCACCGCGAATCACAGCACCCAGGGTGATCACCACCTGGTAGCGGCCGCTGGCCGCTAGACGCTGGGCCACCAGGGGAATCTCGAAGCTGCCCGGCACCCAGGCAACATCGAGCTGGGAGCTTTCCTGGCTGGTGTCGATGCCGTGGCGGCCCAGGCAATCGAGGCAGCCGCTCAACAGCTTGCTGGTGACCAGATCGTTGAAGCGGGCCACCACCACGGCCACCCGCAACGACTGGGCTCCCGAAAATTGGCCTTCAAAAACGCTCACAACCGCGGATCTCTGATCCGATCAGCCTAAACAGCGCGCTGATCGCGGGTCTGGACGGGTCTGCCAGACCAGGCTCAGACCACGAAGAAGCTCATGCCCCAGTTGACCAGCACCAGGGCCACCCAGGCCAGGCCACCCAGAAGAATCAACCGGTTGGAGCGGCCGCTGGTGTCGTCGCTGGCGTAGAGCAGGGGCACAGCCACGATCAGCGCGAACGACAGCACCACCAGAGCCAGCACGGTGAGGGTGTTGAGGATCGTCATGGATCAGCGGCTTGGCCGGCCGGTCAGTTGGTGGATTCTCCCATGGGGGTTTCCGCCGCCCCGGCGCCCTCGCCGTGTTCCTTCACATGTTGTGGCCGTGGGTTCTGGCAATGGTTTTGCGGGACACCGCTTCTACGATCAGACCCCCTGCCCGCTGAGCCGTGGCCGCGCCGCCTGAGCAGCCGCCCCTGATCACGCTTCAGGGCGACCTGTTTGGCGCCGCCCAACCCCAGGCAAGCTCTCCCGCGGCCGAGGACAGCCCCGAGCAGGAAGCCCCCGAGCAGCTGATCGCCGACGCCACGCGTCGACCCCGGCAGCGGCGCCCCAGCAGCCATCAGCCCACCGAACCGGCGGCGGCCACGGAAGCGTCACAGGACGAGGGCGAGCTGCCCCCCTGGCACCACCACAGCCTGGTGGACCCGCAGCAGCTGACGCCGATGCTGCGGCACTACGTGGAGCTGAAGGCGGCCCACCCCGAGCGGGTGCTGCTCTACCGGCTGGGCGACTTCTTCGAATGCTTCTTCGAAGACGCCATCGAGCTCTCGCGACTTCTGGAGCTCACACTCACGGGCAAGGAGGCGGGCAAGGCCATCGGCCGCGTGCCCATGGCCGGCATCCCCCACCACGCCGCCGAGCGCTACTGCGCCGAGCTGGTGGGCCGCGGCCTCAGCGTGGCCCTGTGCGACCAGCTGGAGTCCACCCCCGCCAAGGGGGCCCTGCTCAAGCGGGACATCACCCGGGTGCTCACCCCCGGCACCGTGCTGGAGGAGGGGCTGCTCAGCGCGCGCCGCAACAACTGGCTCTGCGCCGTGGTGTGCGACGGCTCCCAGTGGGGCCTGGCGGTGGCGGATGTGAGCACGGGGGAGTTCCGTGTCACCGAACGGGAGGGCAGCGATCGGCTGCATCAGGAACTGCTGCAGGTGGATGCGGCGGAGGTGCTGTGGCCCACCCAGGAGGAGCCCGGCGGCGGCGCCCCGCCCCCCGCCTGGTGCCCCGATGCCCTGCGGCTCACGCGCCTGCCGCGCACCCCGTTCAGCGCCCTAGAAGCCAAAACCGCGCTGCTGAAGCGCTTTGACCTGGCCAGCCTCGATGGCCTGGGCTTGGGGGAGATGCCCCTGGGCCTGCGGGCCGCGGGGGGGCTGCTGCGCTACCTCGATGACACCCAGCCTGGCCATGCCATCCCGCTGGAGTTGCCCACCACCTGGCATGCGGGCGACCAGCTGGTGCTCGATGCGGCCACCCGCCGCAACCTGGAGCTCACCCGCACCCAACTGGGCGGCGGCTTCCAGGGATCACTGCTGTGGGCCCTGGATCGCACCATGACCGCCATGGGGGGCCGCTGCCTGCGCCGCTGGATCGAGGCGCCCCTGGTGCACCGCCCGGCCATCCTCGAGCGCCAAGACGGGGTGGCCGACCTGGTGCACCAGCGCCAACTGCGCCAGGCGGTGCGGCGCCTGCTGCGGCCCATGGGGGATCTGGAGCGGTTGGCGGGCCGGGCCGGCGCCGGCACCGCCTCCGCCCGGGATCTGGTGGCCCTCGCCGATGGGCTGGAGCGGCTGCCCCAACTGGCGGCCCTGGTGGGCCAGGCGGGGGTGTGCAGCGCGCCCCTGCTGGCCCTGGGCCATCCGTGGCCGCAGCTGCAGGAGCTGGCGGCGGAGCTGCGTCACGTGCTGGTGGACACTCCGCCCCTGAGCCTGAGCGAGGGGGGCCTGATCCACGACGGGGTGGACCCGCAGCTCGATGGCCTGCGCAACCAGCTCGACGATCAGGACGCCTGGCTGGCGCAACAGGAGCTGGCGGAGCGCAGCGCCAGCGGCATCCCCACCCTCAAACTCCAGTACCACCGCACCTTTGGCTACTTCCTGGCGGTGAGCAAGGCCAAAGCCAAAGCTGTGCCGGAGCATTGGATCCGGCGCCAGACCCTCGCCAATGAGGAGCGTTTTGTCACCCCGGAACTGAAGGGGCGTGAGGGTCGCATCCTGCAACTCAAGGCCCGCGCCGCCCAGCGGGAATACGAGCTGTTTTGCGGGCTGCGGGAACGGGTGGGCGGGCTGGCGGGGCCGATCCGGGCCGCCGCGCGGTTGGTGGCCGAGCTCGATGCCCTGGCCTCCCTGGCGGACCTGGCGGCCACCGGCGGCTACTGCAGGCCCGAGATCACCGACCCCGACGGGCCCAACGCTCGGATCTTGGAGATCGAGGCGGGTCGCCATCCGGTGGTGGAACAGCTCCTGGTGGAGGAGCCCTTCACCCCCAACGGCATCGGCCTGGGGGGCGAACCCCACCCCGACCTGCTCGTGCTCACGGGCCCCAACGCCAGCGGCAAAAGCTGCTACCTGCGCCAGACGGGCCTGCTGCAGCTGATGGCGCAGATCGGCAGCTGGATTCCGGCGCAATCCGCCCGCCTGGGGATCGCCGATCGGATCTTCACCCGCGTCGGCGCCGGCGACGACCTCAGCACCGGCCAGTCCACCTTCATGGTGGAAATGGCGGAGACCGCCAACATCCTTCACCACGCCAGCGCGCGCTCGCTGGTGTTGCTCGATGAAATCGGCCGTGGCACCGCCACCTTCGATGGCCTCTCCATCGCCTGGGCGGTGGCGGAATACCTGGCCGACCAGATCGGCGCCCGCAGCGTGTTCGCCACCCACTACCACGAGCTCAATGCGCTGGCAGAGCAAAGGCCCAACGTGGCCAACGCCCAGGTGCTGGTGGAGGACACGGGCAGCGAACTGCGCTTCCTGCACAGGGTGGTGAACGGCGGCGCCAACCGCAGCTACGGCATCGAAGCGGCACGGCTGGCGGGGGTGCCGGCGGCGGTGGTGCTGCGGGCCCGCCAGGTGCTGGGGCGCATCGAAGCCAACAGTGTTGTGGCTGTCGCCGACAGCAGCACCGATCAGCGGGCCGCCGCCTGATCCAGCCAGGCCCGGCGCAGCAGCGCATTGGCGGCGGCCCCCACCAGACCGGCGCCGCCACGGCTGCCCTCCAGGCGGATCTGGGGCAGATGCACGGCCGCGGCCAGATGCCGCTTGCTTTCTGCCACCCCCACAAACCCCACGGGCATGCCGATCACCAGGGCGGGGGCGGCTCCGCCGGCGGCCAAGTGCTGAAGCACCTGTTCCAGCGCCGTGGGGGCACTGCCAATCAGCACCACCGCCCCGGGGAACGCCTGCAGGGCCTGGGCCATGCCGGCGGCCGTGCGGGTTCCGCCCTCCGGCGCCATCGGCGGCGCCCACTGCAGCACGCTGTGCACAGCATTGTCGAAGGTGCGTTGGGCCATGGGGGCCACCGCGGCGGCGGCCATGGCGGTGTCGGTGAGCAGCGGCGCGCCGGCCGCCAAAGCGGCGGCACCGGCGACACAGGCGCCGGGGGCACAGCGCAGATCGGCGCCAAGGCTGAGGTCGCCGCTGCTGTGGATCAGCCGCAGCAGCACCTCCTGCTCCAGGGGGGAGAGGGGCGCCAACACGGGGCTGTCACCCAGGGCCTGGCGGATCAGCCGGATGCTGGCCGTGAAGATCGGATGGTCGAACCCTGCGGCGGCTTCGGACATGGCGGCGCTGGGGGCTCGCGCTGGACAGACTGTGCATCCTGCATGGCGCCGGCCCAAGCGCAGCTCCAGACCATGGCCGACGCGGGTGACAACAGGGGGCGTCTGGGCATTGAGCAGGCCCGCAAACGCTTCCCAGAGCTGGTGCGCCGCGCTGCGGCGGGGGAGCGGATTGTGATCTGCCGGCACCAGGAACCGCTGGCGGCCCTGGTGTCCCTGCAAGCGTCGGCAAACACCGCCGAGGACCCGGAACCCGCCAGCACCCTGCTGAGCCTGCAGGGCAGCGGCCGCCAGTGCTGGGATCCGGAGGGAACAAGCACACCCACGCGGCCCAGCCGCCCTCCCGCAGCGGCCCTGGTGCAGCCGGTGCGGCGCCATCAGGCCTTTGACCCCAGGCTGCTCACGGAAGGAAGCCGCATTGGCTTCGATGGCAGCGCCCTGGTGGCCTTCCTCTGCGATGCCAAGGGCACGGGGGCTTACATCGGCCCGTTGATGGAGGGCATCAGCCAGGGGTATTGGCGGGGGCTGGTGAGCAGCCTCAGCCTGCTGCGGGTGCTGGAGGGGCCCCTGGCCTGCGGTGATGAACGGCTGAGCCAGCGCTACAGCCAGGCCTTCAACGGCCGCCAGTGGCAGGTGGTGGCACCGGATCTGGCGATCACCGCGGCGGCGGCCCGGTTGCGCTGCCAGGAGCCGGCCTTGAGCGACAGCGGCGCCGTGGAGCTGGCCACCGCCATCCATGGCGGCGCCGCCGTGCTGGTGACCGACGACCCCCACCTCGCTCAAACTGGCCAACACCCGGTGCTCAGCGCCCAGCGCCTCTGATGCCGATCCATCTGCTCTGGGGTGACGACGACGCAGCCCGCACCCGGGCGGTGGAGGCGCTGATCAGCCAGCACACCGACCCGGCCTGGCAGAGCATCAACCTCAGCCGCCTCGACGGCAGCGATCTCGCCCAGGCCAGCCAGGCCCTGGCGGAGGCGCGCACACCGGCCTTCGGCGCCGGGGATCGGGTGGTGCTGCTGCAGCGCAGTCCGTTCTGCAACCAATGCCCGGCGGAGCTGGCGGATCAGCTGGAGGCGGCCCTGCCCCTGATTCCAGGGAGCTGCCAGCTGCTGCTGGTGAACCCCAGCAAACCCGACGCCCGGCTGCGCACCACCAAGGCCCTGCAGAAGCTGGTCAAGGCGGGCGAAGCCACGGAGCGCAGTTTTCAGCTGCCGGCGGTGTGGGATGGGGGCGGCCAGCTGGAGTTGGTGCAGCGCACCGCTGCCGAGCTGGGCCTGGCGCTGGAGCGGGGGGCGGCGGAGGCCCTGTGCGACGCCATTGGCAGCGACAGCGCCCGGCTGGCCAGTGAGTTGGAAAAGCTGGCGCTCTACGTGGGCGACGGGCAACCGATCACCCTGGCGGCCGTGGATGCCCTGGTGGGCAGCCAAGCCGCCAACGCCCTGCAGGTGGGCGATGCCCTCTTGGCGGGGCAGCCGGCCCAGGCGGTGGCCCTGGTGGATGCGCTGCTGGCCGCCAACGAACCGGCCCTGCGGATCGTGGCCACCCTCTGCGGGCAACTGCGGGGCTGGCTGTGGGTGAGCCTGCTCGATCAACAGGGCGAAACCGATGTGAACGCCATCGCCAAGGCCGCCGGCATCGGCAACCCCAAGCGCATTTATGTGATGCGCAAACAGATCCGCGGACGCACCCCGGCCCGTTTTCTGGGGCTGCTGCGGCAGTTGCTGGAGGTGGAAGCCGCCCTCAAGCGCGGCAGCGACCCCGGTGATGCCTTCCGCGACGGGTTCCTGCTGACCACCTGAGCCTCCTGCGTAGGACAATCGGCGGTTCGCAGACCCCGCGCCATGGCCCTGCTGGTCCAGAAATTCGGCGGCACCTCGGTGGCCGACGTGGAACGCATCCAGGCGGTGGCGAAGCGCATTGCCGCCAGCCGGCAGGCGGGGCACGACCTGGTGATCGTGGTGTCGGCCATGGGCCACACCACCGATGAGCTCACAGGGCTGGCAAGAGCCATCAGCGGCAACCCACCGCAGCGGGAGATGGACATGCTGCTGGCCACGGGGGAGCAGGTGTCGATCGCGCTGCTGGCGATGGCGTTGCAGGCCCTGGGGGTGCCGGCCGTCTCCATGACGGGGCCGCAGGTGGGGATCCTCACCGAATCCACCCATGGCCGCGCCCGCATCCTCGAGATCCGCACCGACCGGCTGCAGCGGCTGCTGCAGGAGGGGAACGTGGTGGTGGTGGCCGGCTTCCAGGGCACCAGCAACAGCCTCAAGGGGATTCCGGAGATCACCACCCTGGGCCGCGGTGGCTCCGACACCTC
>JBIKKZ010000218.1:0-3124 GCA_044360095.1 Vulcanococcus sp.
CGGGTGGCTGGTGGCAAAGCGGATGCGCTCAATCCCCTGCACGTCATGCACCGCCTGCAGCAGGTCGGTGAGGGTGTGCTGGCGCCGCCCCTCGGGGGTGATGCCGGGAAGATCGCGGCCGTAGGCATCGATGTTTTGCCCCAGCAGGGTGATCTCCTTGAAGCCCTGGGCCGCCAGCCCCTCCATCTCCAGCCGAATCGCTTCGGGCAGCCGCGATTGCTCCTGGCCCCGCACCGAGGGCACCACGCAGTAGGTGCAGCGTTCGTTGCAGCCGTAGATCACGTTCACCCAGGCGCACACGGCCGAATCGCGCCGGGCGGTGGTGATGTCTTCAAGGATGTGGTGCTCGCCGGTGGCCACCACCTGCTGCCCCTGCTCCACCTGGGCCAGCAGCACATCCAGCCGGTTGGCGTGCTGGGGGCCCATCACCAGATCCAGCTCGGGCACGCGCCGCAGCAGCGATTCCCCCTCCTGCTGGGCCACGCAACCGGCCACCACCAGGGTGAGGTTGGGGTTGGTGCGTTTGCGCTGGGCCTGGCGGCCCAGGTAGCTGTACACCTTCTGCTCCGCGTTGTCGCGGATGGTGCAGGTGTTGTAGAGCACCAGGTCGGCCTCGAGCTCGGCGCTGGCCTCGCGGTAGCCCATCGACTCCAGGATCCCGGCCATGCGCTCGGAATCCGCCTTGTTCATCTGGCAGCCGAAGGTGGTGATCCAGTAGCTGCCCCGCCCGCCGTTGGCGGCGGGGGCACTGGGGGCTTGGAGGAATGTCGCCGTCATGTCTCCAGTTTCCGGCATCGCTGGGGCCGCTGGCCGGCGCGGCCTTGCCGTGCCAGCTTGAAGGCTGCGCCGAGGGGCCATGCGCCTGCAGCTGCATCGCTTCCGCCTGAGCAAGGCGGTGCCGCTGGCCATCAGCCGCGGCACCACCACGGCCGTCGACCATCTGCTGGTGCAGGTGGAGGATCAGGGGCTGATCGGCCGCGGCGAAACCGGCGGCTTCGACACCGGTCACCGCCAGTTCACCACCGCGGCCATCGCCGCCGAACTGGAGGCCCTGGCCCCGCGGCTGGAGGCCCTCTGTCCCGAACCCCTGCAGGCCCTCGACCCCCTGCTGGACGGCCTCAGCCCGCCGGCGCGCTGCGGCCTGGATTTGGCGCTGCACGATTGGTGGGGCCAGCGGTTGGGGCAACCGTTGCATCGCCTCTGGGGGCTGGATTCGGCGGCCTGTGTGGCCACCAGCGTCACCCTGGGCCTGGGGGCGGTGCCGGCGGTGCTGGCGCGGCTGCAGCGCTGGCGGCAGCAGCTGCCCGCCAGCCGGGTGAAGCTCAAGCTGGGCTCCCCCGATGGGCTCGACCACGACCGCGCCCTGGTGGAGGCGGTGGCCGCGGCCCTGGATGGCGGCGAGGAGCTGCAGGTGGATGCCAACGGCGGTTGGGATCTGGAGGGCGCCCGGCGGATGATCCCCTGGTTGGCGGAGCGCGGTGTGGTGCTGGTGGAGCAACCGCTGCCGCCCCAGGCCGATGCCGCCGCCGATACGGCTGGATTTGCGGCCCTGCGGGGCCTGGCCCCGATCCCGGTGGTGGCCGATGAGAGCTGCTGGGATCTGCCGGATCTGGTGCGGCTGGCCCCGGTGGTGGATGGCATCAACATCAAATTGGTGAAGTGCGGTGGCCTGGGGCCGGGGCTGCTGATGGCCCGCACCGCCCGCCGGCTGGGGCTGGGGGTGATGCTGGGCTGCTACTCCGATGGGGGGCTGCTCAACGGCGCCGCCGCCCAGCTGTTGCCCCTGGTGCGCTGGCCCGATCTCGACAGCCACCTCAACCTGCTCGACGACCCCTTCGCCGGGCCCGACCGCCTCGGGGATGTGCTGCGGCCCGCCGGCCGCGCCGGCCTCGGGGCCCAGCCCCGCCAGGAGGTGGCCTGATGCTTCGGGCGGATGCGCCGGTGGTGCTGCTGCAGCACGGCGGCCTCGACAACCTCTCCGGCAAAACCGGGCTGGCGATGCTGCGCTACCGCAGCGGCCCGATCGTGGCGGTGATTGACCCCGCCCATGCCGGCGCCGACCTGGCGGCCCTCACCGGCATCCCCCGATTGGTGCCGGTGGTGGCCGACATGGCCGCGGCCCTGGCCCATGGGCCCGCGGTGGCGGTGGTGGGCCTGGCCCCCTCCGGGGGCCGCCTGCCCGCGGAGATGCGCGCCGACGTGCGCTTGGCGTTGGAGGCGGGGTTGAGCCTGGCCAGTGGCCTGCACAGCCGCCTGGCGGAGGACCCGGAGTTCGCCGCCATCCCCCGCGCCGCTGGCCAATGGATCTGGGACCTGCGCCAGGAGCCGCCGGGCCTAGAGGTGGCGGCGGCCCGGGCGGCGGCCCTGCCCTGCCGGCGGCTGCTGGCGGTGGGCTCCGACATGGCGGTGGGCAAGATGAGCACCTGCCTGGAGCTGGCGGCCGCCGCCTGGCGCCGCGGCCTCGACGCCCGCTTTGTGGGCACCGGCCAGGCGGGCATCTTGATCAGTGGGCAGGGGGTGGCCCTCGATGCGGTGCGGGTGGATTACGCCGCCGGGGCCGTGGAGGCGGCGGTGCTGCAGGCGGGCGCCGGCGCCGGCCCCGAGGCGCTGGTGCTGGTGGAGGGCCAGGGCTCGCTGGCCCATCCCGGCTCCACCGCCACGCTGCCGTTGATGCGCGGCAGCCAGCCCACGGATCTGCTGCTGGTGCACCGCGCCGGCCAAAGCCATGTGCGCACCCGCCCCGGCGCCGTGCCGGTGGCGATTCCACCGCTGCCGGAGCTGATCAGCGCTTGCGAGGCCCTGGCGGCCCTGGGCCGTCCCGACGGCCTGCGGCCGCGGGTGCGGGCCCTGGCCCTCAACACCGCCCTGCTGGAGGCCGCCGAGGCTGCTGCAGTTGCGGCGCGGTTGGCGGATGCCACTGGTTTGCCGGTGGTGGATCCGGTGCGCCAGGGGGGCGACGCGCTGCTCGATGCCGTGTTGGCGGCGACACCCTCGGCAACACCGGGGGGTGGCCCGGCTCCATCAACGCTGAAAAGCGACTGAAACCGGAGTAAAAAGGGGCGGACGAGGGGACTTGAACCCCCGAATGGCGGAATCACAATCCGCTGCCTTAACCACTTGGCTA
>JBIKKZ010000038.1:0-10000 GCA_044360095.1 Vulcanococcus sp.
CTGGTCGAATGTCCGATGAGGCCGAACATGCGGGGGCGTCTGAAGTGTGATGGACGCTACAGCTTCAGCCCACCAGGGCCGCGGCGGCCATGCGGGCGATCTCGCGGCCGTTGAGGCCGATTTCCATCAGCACGTCCTGGTAGGAGCTGAGGAAATCGGCCATCAGGTCCTCTTTGTCCATGTGCAGCACGGCGGCATCGCCGGCCACCTGCTCGAGCATGCGGCGCACCAGGGGCAGATTGTCGCGGTTGGCCTGCTCCAGCTCCTCGCGCACGTCGGCGAGGTTGGCTTTGAGCCATTCCTGACCGTAGTTGAGGTGGGTGTATTCGTCCTTCACCACGCCCTCGGTGATTTTGCGGGCGAAGGGATCGGCGACGGGGATATAGATGTGATATGCCGCGATGGCGAAGGCTTCTATCAAGATCGCCTGGATCAGCAGGCACGTGGTGATCTTGCCCTCCGCTAGGGCCTTCTGGAAGTTGCCGTGCAGCGGCGCGAAGAACGTTTTGGCAAAAGGCATGTCAGCCTCCACCTCCAGGTTTTTGGCGCAGGCGGTGAAGCCCTTCATGTGCTTCAGCTCCATGCGGGCCAACTTGGCCAGCTCCTCGGCCTGCTCCGGCAGCAGGGTGCCAATGGCCATGTAGTTGTCGTGGGCCTCCTGCTCGCCCTCGATCACGATGGCGTTGATGCGGCTGTAGGCGTCTTTGTAGGTGGCGCTGCTGAAGTCGGGCAGGGCGTCAGCGCCGGTGGCGGCGCCGGCACCGGCGCTTGCTTGGGGCGCTTCAAGGGTCGCCATTCCGTTCAACTGCCGCAGATCTGGTGACGACTTTAACCGCGCCAAATCGCGCTCTGGGCTTCATGGTTGGCGTTTCCTACCCGGCGCGGCGCCTCAAGGGTGCCGGAGCGGCCAGTCGCTCCGGAGCAGATCCTCCAGCAGCTGGCGCCAGCCCCGCACCAGGTGCCCGTGCAGTTGCGCCCCCAGCTCGGCGCTGGCCCCGCGGGCATCCCCCACCACCCCCGAGCGGCTCAGGTCGCCCGTGAGCCAGGCGCAGGGCACGGCCCCCTCCAGGCTCCATCCGGCAGGGGGCGGGGTGGCGAGCAGGCCATCCACGGGGCGCTCGGGGCCCACCTGCTCTGGTGCCAGCTGCAGCATCAGGCTGGTTTCCGCCAGGCCCGCATGCAGACCCTGGCTGCGTTCCGGCTCCGGCAGCAGCTCCAGCAGCCCCGGGGGGCCGCTCCACAGGAAGCAGGGCAGCACCGCCAGCTGGGGAACCGCCGCCCGCAGCTGCCGCGCCGCCACCTGCAGCAGGGCGATCTGGCCGCCGTGGCCGTTGAACAGCACCAGACGCGAGAAACCGGCTGCCGCCAGTTGGCGCCCCACGGTTTCCACCAACTGCAGCAGGGTCTCCGCCGGCAGGCTGAGGGTGCCGCCAAAGGATTCGTGCTCCGGGGAAAAGCCCAGGCTCTGCAATGGCAGCCGCCAGATCGGCAGGTCCGCAGGCAGCTCCGCTAGCACCGCATCGAGCAGCCGATCGGCGAACAGCCCGTCGGTGCCGAGGGGCAGGTGGGGCCCGTGTTGCTCGAAGGCGCCGAACGGCCACACCACGGTGCTGCCGGGCCGTTGGGCAGCCGCCTGCAGGTGCGGCCAGCTCAGTTGCTCCAGGCGCCGGGGTGCGGGGCTGGCGGCCATTGCTGCGCTCCTGCGGTGGGGGGCTCTTTACAGTGTGCGGCTGTGCATCTTCGCTGAGGCCATGGCCGGTTCTGGCACCCCGCAATCCCAGCCCCCGGCCGGCCAGCAATCCCAGTCCCCCCGCCCCCAGCCGCCGGTGCCGCCGCGCCCCAGCGCCCCCCAATTCCCGCTGCGCAAGCCCCCCATGGTGGTGCAGCTCACCAAAAAAGAGGAGCAGCTGCGCCTGGAGCGGGAGGCCGCTGAGGCCCGTGCCGCCGCCGAGGCCGCCAACGTCCGCGCCGCCCAACTGGAGAACGCCGCCCGGGCCGCCCGCGGTGAGGCACCGATCGCCCCGCAGCGTCCGGTGGCTCCCAATGCCGCGCCCCAGGGGGGCCTGGGGGATGACGACCGCTTCGACATGGGCGCTCTTGAAGGCCTGACCATGGCCGACCTGCTGGGGCCTGACGACCGCCAGCAGCGCCGCAGTGCCGCCGTCGCCCCGGCCGCCGGGGCCAGCCCCGCCGTTCCGTCGCGCACGGTGGACGACTTCGACTTCGACGCCGATGCCTTCCTGGCGGCGCTGGATGAGCAGGAATTCGTGGGCACCACCGGCGAGGTGGCCACCGGCACCGTGGTGGGGCTGGAAAGCGATGGGGTGTATGTGGACATCGGCGGCAAGGCCCCTGGCTTCATGCCCAAAAAGGAGTGCGGCCTGGGGGTGATCACCAACCTCAAGGAGCGCTTCCCCAAGGGGCTCCAGGTGGAGGTGCTGGTCACCCGCGAGCAGAACGCCGACGGCATGGTCACCGTGAGCGCCAGGGCCCTGGCCCTGCGCCAGAGCTGGGAGAAGGTGCGCGCCCTGGAGAAGGAGGGCAAGGTGTTGCAGGTGAAGGTGAACGGTTTCAACCGCGGTGGGGTCACCTGCGATGTGGAGGGTCTGCGGGGCTTCATCCCCCGCTCCCAGCTGCAAGAGGGCGAAAACCACGAAGCGCTGGTGGGCAAAACCCTGGGCGTGGCCTTCCTGGAGGTGAACCCCGAGACCCGCAAGCTGGTGTTCTCGGAGAAGAAGGCCGCCACCGCCGCCCTGTTCCAAAACCTGGAGGTGGGCCAGCTGGTGGAAGGCCAGGTGGTGTCGATCAAGCCCTATGGCCTGTTCGTGGATCTGGGGGGCATCAGCGGTCTGCTGCACCAATCGGCCCTCACCGGCGGCCAGTTGCGCGACCTGCGCGAGGTGTTCGGCCAGGGGGATCGGGTCAAGGCCCTGATCACCGAGCTCGACCCCGGCCGTGGCCGCATTGCCCTCAACACCGCCCTGCTGGAGGGCCAGCCCGGTGAATTGTTGATCGACCGCGACCGGGTGATGGCGGAAGCCGCCGATCGGGCCAACAGAGCGCGTAGTGTGCTGCGCCAGCAGGAACAAGCCGCCGGATGAGCCAGGCCACCGAGCCCGCTGCGCCGGCGGTTGCGCCCGCGACTGCCCCCCCGGTTTCCCCCACGGCCCCCCTCGAGGCCGACTGGGAGCTCGACTACTACTCACGGCCGATCCTCGAGCCCGATGGCAAGAAACGCTGGGAACTGTTGATCTGCAGCACCCCCCAGCCGGGTGATGGGGCGGCGCCCTTCCGCTGGGCCCTGAACTGCCCCGCCTCCAGTGTGAATTCCCAGTGGCTGCGCGAGGCCCTGGAGCAGGCCCTGGCCGCCGCCGCGGAGCAGGGGTTTGCCCGGCCCCGCAAGCTGCGCTGCTGGCGGGCCTCGATGCGCACGATGGTGCAACGGGCCGCGGAAACCCTCGGCGTGGAGCTGGTGCCCAGCCGCCGCTGCTACGCCCTGGTGGAGTGGCTGCAGGAGCGCCAGGCCACGGTGTATCCGGCGGAGGAGGGCTTCATGGCCGGCCCGCTGGCGCCGCCGCCCCAGCCGATCCAGCCCCTGGCGGTGCCCCTGCCGGAGGCGGCCCGTGGCGACTCCTGGAGTTGGGCTTCGCTGCCCCTGGCCGCCCTGCAGGAGGCGGCCGACTGGGAGGTGAGCTTCCCGGGGCTGCTGCCCCTGCCCGCCGGCCCCGAGGGGGAGCCCTTGGACCCCGAGCTGATGGTGAGCGGCCTGCGGCTGTTCAGCGCCAGCCGCTCCCTGGCGATCGCCGGCTGGATCGCCGGCCTGGAGCCGGTGCGCCTGGAGGTGAGCGGCCCGCAGCTGGTGTTGGAGGCGGGCCTGGAGGACCGCTGGCTGCTGGGCAATTTGGAGCCGCAGGAGGCCGCCGCCGCCGCCGAGGCTTTCCAGGCGGCCCGCTGCAACACCGGTGGCCTGCAGTTTTTGGCGGTGCAGAGCAGTGAGCAGCAGCAGGGCTTTGACGGGTTCTGGATCCTGCGGGATCTGCCGGATGGCTGAGGCCGTTGATCCCCCCTTTGACCGGCCCGATGCGGGCTTCAACGCCCTGGAGGGGTGGACCTGGATCGGCTGCTACGGCGGCTATTACCTGCAGGCCGACCTGCTGATCGATTTCGAGCACGGCTTCTTCACCCGCCAGTGGCAGGCGCGCGGCCCGGAGGTGCTGGCGGGTTATGTGAGTGCGGGCGTCAGCGTGCACCGCCCCCAGCAGGTGCACAGCGCCCTGGTGTTGCCGGCCTCCGCCGCCAGCGCTGAGCCCTGGCCGCAGGCCGATGGCTTGGTGAGCGATGCCGGCGGCCAGAGCCTGTGGGTGTGCGGCGCCGATTGCACGCCCGTGCTGCTGGCCGATCCGGTGAGCGGCCGGGTGGCTGCGTGCCACGCGGGCTGGCGGGGTGTGGCTGGCGGGATTGTGCTGCGGGCGATCGAGCGCCTGGAGGCGGTGGGCTGCCGGCGGCAGGATCTGCTGGTGGCGCTGGGGCCCGCCGTGGCCGGTGAGCGTTACCAGGTGGAGCGCAGCGTGGCTGAACAGGTGGCTGCGCAGGTGGCCCCCTTCGCTGACCTTGAACGTGTGGGCGTGGTGTTACCCGATGCCGAAGGATTGGCGGGTCACGTGAGGCTGGACATCCGCGCTGCCCAGCAGCTGCAGTTGCTGCAGGCGGGGTTGGATGCTGAACACATCAGCAGCTGCCCGTTGTGCACCGTGGCGGAGCCGTTGTTGTTTCACTCCTGGCGCCGTGATCAACAGAAGGCGGTGCAATGGAGTGGGATTGTGTCTCAACAGCTGGACGGCGATGGCATGAACCCTGGCTGACACCATCCCATCCGGGGCATGTCTTGCGGTGGGCTGCCTCAGGTGCAATGATGCAAAAGTTGCATAGAGGCACGCAGATGCTCACCGGAGCCGAACTTCTGGCCAGGGTCAAGGAGCTTGGAGAGGTCAGCAAGTCGGATGTGGTGCGTGCCTGTGGGTACGTGTCGACCAAAAAAGACGGCAGCGAGCGCCTCAACTTCACCGCCTTTTATGAGGCCCTGCTGAATGCGAAGGGCGTGGAGTTGGGCACCGGCTCCTCCCGCATGGGCAAGGGCGGCCGCAAATTGAGTTTCACCACCAAGGTGCAGTTCAACGGCAACCTGATGGTGGGCAAGGCCTACACCGCCATGCTCGATCTGAAGCCCGGCGACGAATTTGAAATCAAGCTGGGCCGCAAGCAGATTCGCTTGGCTCCCCTGGGCTCCAGCGACGACGAAGAGTGATCGCCACGGCTTCCGCCACGCGGATGCCATCGATGGCCGCTGAGAGGATGCCGCCGGCGTAGCCGGCCCCTTCTCCGGCCGGATACAACCCGGGGGTGTTGGTGCTCTCGAGGTCCTCGCCGCGGGGTAACCGCAGGGGAGAGGAGGTGCGCGTTTCCACGCCGGTGAGCACGGCATCGTCCATGGCGTAGCCGGGAATGGTGCGGTTGAACTGGGGCAGGGCCTCCCGCAGCGCCTCCACCACGTAGCTGGGCAGGGCGGGGCTGAGGTCGGTGAAGGTCACCCCCGGGCTGTAGGAGGGCTGCACTGAGCCGCCGCCGTCGCTGGGGCGGCCCGCCAGGAAATCCGCCAGGGTCTGCCCCGGAGCGGCAAAGCTGCGGCCCCCCAGCTCGTAGGCCTGCTCCTCCCAGTGGCGCTGGAAGGCCACGCCCGCCAGGGGGTCGCCGGGGCCGGCGCCGAAGGGCTCCACATCCTCCGGTTCGATGGTCACCACGATGCCGCTGTTGGCATTGCGCTCATTGCGGGAGTGCTGGCTCATGCCGTTGGTCACCACCCGGCCCGGCTCCGAGCTGGCGCCCACCACCAGCCCCCCCGGGCACATGCAGAAGCTGTAAACGCAGCGCCCATTGCTGGCGTGGTGCACCAGCTTGTATTCCGCCGGCCCCAGGCGCGGGTGGCCGGCGCTGGGCCCCCAGCGCGCCGCATCGATCAGCGCCTGCGGGTGCTCGATGCGCACCCCGATCGAGAAGGGCTTGCGCTCCATTGCCACCCCCAGCCGGTGCAGCATCGCGAAGCTGTCACGGGCGCTGTGCCCCACCGCCAGCACCACCTGCTCGGCGGCGATGGCGGTGCCATCGGCCAGCACCACCCCCCGCACGGCCCGGCCATCGGGCTCGAGTTGCAGCTGCTCCACCCGGCTCTCAAAGCGGATGTCCCCGCCCAGGGCCTCGATCTGGGCCCGCAGGCCCCGCACCACCGTGGCCAGCTTGAAGGTGCCGATGTGGGGCCGGTGCAGCACCAGGATCTCCGGGTTGGCGCCGGCCTGCACCAGTTCTTCGAGCACCTTGCGCCCCAGGTGGCGCGGGTCGCTCACCTGGCTGTAGAGCTTGCCGTCGGAGAAGGTGCCGGCTCCCCCCTCGCCGAACTGGGCATTGGATTCCGGGTTGAACGGGCGTTGGCGGCGCCAGAATCCGAAGGTGTCGGCGCTGCGCTGCTTCACCGGCTTGCCCCGCTCCAGCAGCAGCGGCCGCAACCCCATCTGGGCCAGCAGCAGGGCGCAGAAGTAGCCGCAGGGCCCGGCCCCCACCACCACGGGCCGCGGCAGCGTGCCCTCCCGCAGCCCGCGTGCGATGGCGGCATCGGCCTGGATGGGTGGGCTGTAGTGGCCGCCCTCGACGGCCTGCAGCTGGTTGTCGCGGTGGAAGCGCTTCAGCAGCCGCTGCTCCAGCTGGGGCTCCAGCTCCACCTCCACGCTGTAGGTGAGTTGGATCGCCTGGCGGCGCCGGGCATCCACGCTGCGTTTCACCACCCGGTGCCGCAGCACCTGCTCCGGCTGCAGCTGCAGCCGCCGGCAGATGGCCTCCGCCAGGGCCGCCTCGTCGTGCTCGAGGGGCAGCTTCAGTTGATGCAGTCGCAGCGGCACCGGCCCTCGGGTCTGCCTACCTGCATCATCGGCGGCTGAGCTGCAGGTTGGCCGTGGGGGGAACGCCGGGGCTGAGGTCAAGCCGGCTGCTGGCCCCCATCGGCCGCACGGAACGGCCCTGGGCCCGCAGCCGCAGGGCGCGGCAGAGGGGCTGGGGTTGGGCGTTGGCGCTGAACCAGTGGAGGCTCCAGCCCGCCTGCCCCCGGGCGCGCACCGAGGCCAGCGCCGCCATCAGGCCCGTGTCGTAGCCGGCCCCCTCCACGGGGCCGGGCCGGTAGCCCCAGCGCCGCTCGAAGCTGCGGGCGAAGGCGCTCCAGCCGGGGCCCCGGCTGAGGGGATCCACGCCGATCTGCCGCTGGGCCATGGCGGCAGTCACCGGGAAGGGCCAGGCCAGCAGGGTGGTCTCAGGCCAGGGGGCGCGGCGGATCGCCTGCTCCAGCGGCGAACCCGGGGCCGTGACCACCACCAGGGCTGGCGGCCGGTACCAATCCACATCCCCCACCAGCCGGTTGAGGGCGGCCGGATCGGTGCCATCCACGGCCACCGCGGCGGCGGTGAGCCCGATCACCTGGCCATCGCCATTGGCGTAGGTGGCCTCAAACCGCTCGCTCAGGGCCTGGCTTTCGGCGGTGCGATCCCGCACCACCATCACCTTCTTGATGCCGTCGGCCAACAGCGCCTGGGCCAGGCGATCCACCTCCAGGCTGCGGCCGGGCACCAGCGGCCAGAGCCGATCCGAGCCCCGCAGCTGCGGCAGCCCCTCCAGGGAGCGGCCCCGCTGCAGGGGCAGCAGCACCGCGAGCCGTTGTTGCTCCGCCAGCACCCCATAGGGCTCCAGCGGTGCCGCCGGCGGCGCCACCAGCAGGGCGCTGCGGCTGGCCGCGCGCAACGCTGGGGCCGGGTCGGCGCCGGGGGGCAGCCAGCCCAGCTGGAGGGACGGGGGGGTGACGCCGCAGATGGCGCTCTGCTCCATGGCCAGGCCATAGCCGCGGCGCAGGCCATCCCCCAGCCCCGCCAGCAGGCCTTCACTGGGCAGCAGCAGCCGCACATCGCTGGCCAGGGGCACGCTGGCGGCCAGGGCCTGGGTGCCGAGCAGCGCCGCCGCCAAGGCTGTGGCATGGAGCAGCCGCTGGCGGCCCGCCTGCGGTTGGGGCGCATCGAGGGCCCGCAGCGCCGGCCGGGGGGCGGTGCTGGCCTGGTCTGCAGGGGTCATGGCCGGCACCGTCCAGCCGCAGCAAGCTAGATGGATTTCCCTGCCTAGGCTCGCGGTTTCCACAGTTGGTCGCATGCCGTTCCCCGCAGCCGTTCGGCCCCTCGCGATGCGGTTGGGGGTCGGCCTGGGTCTCGGGGTGGCCGCCCTGCTGGCGGCGCCGGCGGCCCAGGCGATTCCCGAGGCCGACGCGGTCAAGAAGCTGCAGGTGATCCCAGTGTTTGTGATCACCGACCCCAAGGGGGTGCCGATGCCCATCCCGCGGGACAAAGCCCTGGTGCTGCCCCTTTACCTGGAGAGCAGCCAGGCCAACCGTGAGTTGGCGGCCCTCAACAGGAGCAACCCCACCGTGAAGGCGATCGTGACGCCGGTGCCGCTCAACGTGATGAACGAGAAGGTGGTGGAGCTCAACAAGCAGCTCAAGGACAAGAGCAAGCCCCTGGTGGCGCCAGTGATGGTGAGCGACGCCGACCGCCAGCAGGCGGTGACCCTGCTCAAGGCCCAGGGTCTCGATGAGAAGCAAATCCAGGAGGGGCTCTCCGTACCCGTGTTCTTCACCCGGCCGTTCCTCACCCTCAACACGCCGGAGGGCCCCCGCGGCGTGTTCTTCCTGAGCTACGGCGAACTGCAACGGGCCCTCTCCCAGGTGCCCGAGGCGGAGCGGCCCAAGCTCAAGCCCCAGGTGGCTGACCTTTCGGTGGTGTTGCAGGAGATCGTCAAAACCCCGAAGGACAACTTCGTGATCTTCCCCACCCCGGATTACTTCCGCCTGGTGAAGGAGGGGCAGGCCCAGGCCCAACCCAGCGGTCCCCCCAAGCCCTAGGGCTCGGGATCGTCGGCCTCGGCGGTTGATTCGGGGGGGGTGGCCACGGGCAGCAGCTGCGTGAGCAGCCCCGCTCCCATCAGCACCGCCCCGATCCCCAGCGCCAGGGGGCGGTTCTCGGCGGCGGCCCCGTCGCCACCCCAGGCGGCGGCCGCCAGGAAGGCCCCTCCCAGCAACAGGCTGGGCACCAGCACGATGCCGCGGGCGGTGCGGTTCAGGCTCACGGGTTCAGGCTGTGGGGCTGCAGTCGTCGGGTCGGCTGGCCAGCCCGGCGGCGATCAGGCCGTCGGAGAGGTCGCCCCCCTGCAGCGGTTGCACCCGTGCCAGCAGGGTGCCGTCGTGGGTGCCTTGCGGCCGCAGGTTGACCCGGGTGCGGCGCGGCAAGCCGTTGCGCAGCCAGGCTGTGGCGGCGGCCTCACCGCCGGGGGGGATGGCCAGGCAGGCCAGTTCCACGGTGTAGGTGCGGTTGTGGTCGCCCACCTGGAGCAGGTGGCCGCTGCGCACCTGCAGCACCTCCGCCGCCTGGGCGGGTGCCGGCCCCAGCAGCAGGGCCAGTCCGCACAGCATCAGCATGGCCAGGGCCGCCAGCCGCGGCCTCAAAGCTTGGTGCCGCAATGGGGGCAGTAGAGGCTGCTGCTGCTGGTGGTGTGGTGGCAGTTGTGGCACTCGCGGCTGGTGTCGATCGCCAGTTCCGGATGGGAGGGCAGGCCCACCATCTGGGCGTTGCTGGCGCCCGGCGGCACCATCGGATAGCAGTTTTCGTTGCGGCGCACCACCACCTCGATGAAGGCTGGACCCTCGTGCGCCAGGGCGTCGCTGAGTTGCTGGCGCAGGCTGCTGCGCTCGCTGATGCGCACCCCCTTCACGCCGAAGGCCTCGGCCAGGGCGGGGAAGTCGGGCATGCCCCCGGTCATCTCGGAAGCGGAGTAGCGCTCGCTGTAGAAGCTCTCCTGCCACTGGCGCACCATGCCCTGCCAGCCGTTGTTGAGCACCACCACCTTCACCGCCAGGCCGTACTGG
>JBIKKZ010000219.1:0-3108 GCA_044360095.1 Vulcanococcus sp.
GGCACCGGCTTCTGCTTCGACCGCTACGACCCGCTCGATTTCTACACCTCGATCGTGCGCTCCTGGGAGGCGTACCGCCATGGCGACAGCTGGCGTGAGCTGCAGCGCCGTGCCATGGAGGCCGACTACAGCTGGGACCGCTCCGCCCTCGAGTACGACCGCATGTACAAGGAGGTCAAAGGGGTGAAGGAACCCTCCCCCGATGCCGCCGCGGTGGAGCAGTTCTCCCGCGGCCAGTCGGCCGACCCCAACTTCCAGGGCTATGGGGCTCAGGACACGGGCAGCGGCTTCCGCAATCCGCTTTCCTTGTTGCGACGCCGCAACAACAGCTAATCCGCTCCACCCCGCGCCCCCCATCCAGCTCCGGCGCCAACCTGCCGGTCCCCTACCGCAACCCCTGGGGGCTGCTGGCGGGGGACCTGCGCGCCGTGCTGGCCGACAGCCGCCTGCGGTTGCGGGAGGTGTTGCGGCGCAACGGCGAGGGCAGCCTCTGGCGCCCCCGCTGGTGGCCCGCCGACCTGGCGCCCCTGTTTTGGCCGCTGCTGCTGGCCCTCACCCTGACGCTGCTGGTGGCCCTCGGCCTGGGGCTGGCGCGGCTGAAGCCCGCGCCCGCATCGGCACCCGCACCCGTGCCCGCTGCCCAACCTGCCCCCGAACCCGCCCCAGAACCCGCACCCGCACCAACTCCAGAGGCCGCGCCCGTGCCCGCTGCAGAGCCTGAGGCGATGGCCGAGGCGGAGCCTGCACCTGAGCCTGAAGCCGCGATCGCACCGGAGCCCCCGCCCCTGCCCCCGGATCCGTTGGTGCTCCTGTTGCAGCGCCCTGGCGCCGATGGACTGATCCGTGGTGCCGATGGGCAGGTGGAGGCCTCCACCCTGGTGTTGCAGCTGGCCCCCGCCTTCCCGGCCCTGGCCCACCAGGAGCAGTTGCGCCGCGCCGAGCTCTGGCAGCAGTGGGGCCGCGACCTGGGCTACGACCACTTGGAGCTGCGCGATTCCCGCGCTGGCCTGCTGGGCCGTGATGCCCTGGTGGGCGACGGCATGATCCTGTTCAATGCCGATCCCCGCGCCTGAATTGATGCCGCCCGTTGCGTCAGCCGTGCCGGCCCCCCTGCTGCAGGTGGCCGACCTGATCAGCCTCTGGGGGCCGCCCCAGGGGGGAGAGCTCGATCCCGCCGCACCGCTGGGGCCCGTGGGCACCGACAGCCGCCAACTCGCTGCTGGCCAGTTGTTCATCCCCCTGGTGGGGGAGCGCTTCGATGGCCACGGGTTTTTGGAGCAGGCGCTGCAATGCGGTGCCCAGGCGGCCCTGGTGCAGCGCGATCGGGCCGATCAGGCTCCGGCCGGCCTGCCCTGTTGGCTCGTCGATCACACCCTCATCGCCTACCAACAGGTGGCATTGCTGCACCGACGCCACCTGCAGGCCCCGGTGGTGGCCGTCACCGGCTCCGCCGGCAAAACCACCACCCGAGAGCTGATTCGCGGCGCCCTGGCCTCGCTGGGGCCCGTGGTGGCCAGCAGCGGCAACGAAAACAACGACATCGGTGTGCCGCTCACCCTGCTCAAGGCGGACGCCGCCACCCGCGCCGTGGTGGTGGAGATGGGCATGCGCGGCCTCGGCGAGATCGACCGCCTCAGCCGCACCGCCGAACCCGCCGTGGCGGTGATCACCAACATCGGCACCGCCCACATCGGCCGCCTGGGCAGCCGCGAGGCGATCGCCACCGCCAAATGCGAGATCACCAGCCAGCTGGCCCCCGATGGGCTGGTGGTGATCCCCGCCGGCGATCCGCTGCTGGATGCCGCCCTGGCCCGCGTCTGGGGTGGCCGCACCTTGCGGGTGGCCCTGGGCGACGACCCCGGCGCTGATGCGGCTGATCTCCGGGGCGATTGGTGCCCCGACCGCGAGCTGCTGGTGGTGGATGGCGAGGCCCTGCGGCCGCCGCTCGAGGGGCGACACAATGCCCGCAACCTGCTGTTGGCGGTGGCCGTGGCGCGGCACCTGGGGGTGCCCATTAGCCAGCTGCGGCAGCTGCAGGTGGCGGTGCCCGGCGGCCGCAACCGCCGCCTGCAGCAGGGCGGCCTCACCGTGCTCGATGAGACCTACAACGCCTCCCCGGAGGCGGTGCTCGCCGCCCTCGACCTGCTGGCCAGCCAGCCTGGCCGCCGCTTTGCCGTGTTGGGCACCATGCTCGAGCTGGGGGACCGCAGCGTGGAGCTGCACCGCACCGTGGCGGAACGGGCGCTAGAGCGTGGCCTCGATGGGCTGGTGGTGGTGAGTGGCGGCGCCGAGGCCGAGGCCATGGCCGCCGCCGCCGCCGGACTGCCTCGGTTGGCGGTGGTGGACAGCCCCGAGCGGGCGGCCGAGCCGCTCGCCAACTGGCTGCAATCCGGCGATGTGGTGCTGCTCAAGGCCAGCCGGGGCGTGGCCCTCGAGCGGCTGCTGCCGTTGTTGCCGTCGCTGCCATAGCTGCTGTTGTGTCCGCCCCTTGGTCAGCCTTGGTCAGACCCTGGACACCACCCTGGGCCTGCAGGCTCCAGCCGTGCTCAGGGCCATTGCCCGTGGCGCCCCGCGGCGCCCATCGACAAGCTGGGGGCCTCACCCCCTGCGCCGCCGCCAATGCTGTTCAACCTCGATGCCCGCCTGCAGTCGCTGCGGATGGTGGCGGGCCTGGCGGAGTTTCTGAAGCACCCCGGCTCCCTCGACAGCGTGTTCAAGGTGGCCGGCAGCCTGCGCAACAGCCCGATGTCGGCGCAGATGTTTCGCCATCTGCTGGCCAACCCCCAGATGGCTGAGCTGGTGCAGAGCCAGTGGCGCCCCGCCCCGATCGACCTCGATGCCCTGGAGCGACTGCCCGAGGGCAGCCTGGGCCATGTGTACGCCCACCAGCTGCGCAGCCAGGGGCTCAGTCCCGCCAGCCTGATCGACACCACCCTGATCAGTTCACCCCAGGACTACGTGGTGCACCGTTTGCGCGAAACCCACGACATTGTGCACGTGCTCACCGGCTTCGGCACCGACGGCCCCGGCGAGCTGGGGCTGCAGGCCTTCAACCTGGCCCAGAACCGCTCGCCCCTGGCGGCGATGCTGATTTTCGGTGGCATGCTC
>JBIKKZ010000220.1:0-3103 GCA_044360095.1 Vulcanococcus sp.
ATCACGGCGGGATCACGGATGGGTGCAGGGTAGGTTGGGTTTAGAAGGCGTCGCGGAAGCAGGCAGGATTCACCGGGTGACCGCTGTACCGTCCAAAGAGTCCACGGGCCAGGAATCCGCGCAACCCAACCGCGCCCAACGGGGCAGCGTGGCACCGGTGGTGCTCTGCATCCTCGATGGCTGGGGTTACCGCCACGACGACGACCACAACGCCATCCGGGCGGCGGACACCCCGGTGATGGATGCCATCTGGCACGCCTACCCCCACACCCTGATCGAAGCCAGCGGCGCCGATGTGGGCCTGCCGGACGACCAGATGGGCAATTCCGAGGTGGGGCACCTCACCATCGGTGCGGGGCGCATCATCCGCCAAGAGCTGGTGCGCATCAGCCAGGCGGTGCGCGATGGCAGCCTCAACGCCAACCCTGAACTGAACGCCCTGGCCGACCGGTTGCTGGCCAGCGGCAAAACCCTGCACCTCATCGGCCTCTGCTCCGATGGTGGGGTGCACAGTCACATCGATCACCTGGGGGGTCTGCTGCACTGGGCCAAGGGCCGCGGCCTGACGGATGCGTGCGTGCACGTGATCACCGACGGCCGCGACACCCCCACCCAGAGCGCACCGGGGTTTGTGGCCACAGTGGAGCAGCAGATCGCCGAGGCGGGCGTGGGGCGCATCAGCACCCTCTGCGGCCGCTACTGGGCCATGGACCGCGACAACCGCTGGGACCGCACTGAAAAGGCCTACCGGCTGTTCACCGAGGAGGGGGCGATCAGCCCCCTGACGCCGTGTCAGGTGCTGGAAGCGGCCTACGCCAGCGGCACCACCGACGAATTCATCGAACCCACCCGCCTGGGTGAGGGCGCCATCGGCGATGGCGACGGCCTGGTGTGCTTCAACTTCCGCCCCGACCGGGTGCGCCAGCTGGTGCGGGCCCTGGTGGTGGCCGACTTCAACGCCTTCGCGCGCGAAGCCATCAGCGATCTGCAGATGGTCACCTTCACCCAATACGAAGCGGGTCTGCCGGTGGCCGTGGCCTTCCCCCCCGAATCCCTCGATGGGCTGCTGGGCCAGGTGGTGTCGGAATCGGGGCTGCGCCAGTTCCGCACCGCCGAAACCGAGAAATACCCGCATGTCACCTATTTCATGAACGGTGGCATCGAGCAGCCCTACCCCGGGGAAGACCGGCACCTGGTGCCTTCACCGCGGGTGGCCACCTACGACCAAGCCCCGGCCATGTCGGCCGATCAGCTCACCGACAGCTGCATCGCTGCCATCAACAAAGGCATCTACGCGCTGGTGGTGATCAACTACGCCAACCCCGACATGGTGGGGCACACAGGTTCAATGGACGCCACCGTGGAGGCCATCAGTGCGGTGGACCGCAGCGTGGGCCGTCTGCTGGAGGCCACCAACCGCATGGGCGGCACCCTGCTGGTGACCGCCGACCACGGCAACGCCGAATTGATGGAGGGCCCCGATGGTCGCCCCTGGACCGCCCACACCACCAACCCGGTGCCGGTGATCCTGGTGGAGGGGGAAAAGCGGAAGTTGCCCGGCCATGGCAACGCCGTCGACCTCCGCAGTGGTGGCGGCCTGGCGGACATCGCCCCCACGCTGCTGGAAATCCTTGGTCTGCCGCAGCCCTCCCGCATGACCGGCCACTCCCTGATCGTGCCGGTGGGCAGTCCGGCGGTGCCCAGCCGCATCCCCCAGACCCTGGGGGTCTGATCGGCCAACGCAGCGACTGCCTAGGCTTCACCCATGCTTCAAACCACCTTCACCTGGATCTGGCTCAGCAGCGGCGTGCTGCTGGTGATCAGCGTGCTGCTGCACAGCCCCAAGGGCGATGGCATGGGCGGCCTGGCCTCCAGCGGCAGCTCCATGTTCAGCAGCGCCCGCAGCGCCGAAGCCACCCTCAACCGCATCAGCTGGACCCTGTTGGCGGTGTTCCTTGGCCTGGCCGCCGCCCTCAGCGCCGGCTGGCTCAAGGGGTTCTGATCCAGGAACACCGATGATGACCCGCCGCGGCCTGCTGGCACGCTTGCTCAGCCTGGGCACCCCTCTGTTGGGCGCCAAACCCGCCGAGGCCGCCAGCCCGGCCGCCGACCCGCGCTGGCAGCTCAGCGATGCGGCCTGGAAGGCGCGACTGAGCCCCGCGGCCTACGCGGTGCTGCGCCAGGAGGGCACCGAGCGGCCGTTCAGCAGCCCCCTCAACGGCGAGAAGCGTGCTGGCACGTTCCATTGCGCCGGCTGCGATCTGCCCCTGTTCAGCTCCAAGGCCAAATACGACAGCGGCACCGGCTGGCCCAGCTTCTGGCAACCCCTGCCGGGTGCCATCGCCACCAAGATCGACTTCAAATTGATCGTGCCCCGCACGGAATACCACTGCAAACGCTGCGGCGGCCACCAGGGGCATGTGTTCAACGACGGCCCTCGGCCCACCGGCAAGCGCTACTGCAACAACGGCGTGGCCCTCAGCTTTCGGGCCTCCTGAGGCCGGCCCGCGCCTGAAGCCAGCCCAACAAAAAAGCGCCCCCGAAGGGGCGCATGGTTGATCCGTTGTCTGGATTGATCCCTTGGCTGGATTGAAGGAGGGGGGAGCCTCCCCCCTCACCGGGATCAGTAGTCGAAGTCGCCGCCGCCCATGCCGCCACCGGCGGGAGCAGCTTCCTTCTTCTCGGGCATGTCAGCCACGATGCACTCTGTGGTCAGCACCATGCCGGCGATGGAGGCGGCATTCTGCAGACCGGAGCGGGTCACCTTGGCGGGATCGACGATGCCGGCGGCCAGCATGTCGACGTACTCGCCGGTGGCGGCGTTGTAACCCTCGTTGAAGGGCTTGTTCTTCACGTGCTCAGCCACGACGGCGCCGTTGGCACCGGCGTTCTCAGCGATGCGCTTGAGGGGAGCGGTGAGGGCGGAGGCCACGATGGTGGCACCGATCAGCTCTTCGCCAGAGAGGTTGGAGGCGGCCCACTGCTCGAGGGCAGGGGCCAGGTGGGCCAGGGTGGTGCCACCGCCAGGAACGATGCCCTCCTCAACGGCCGCCTTGGTGGCGTTGATGGCGTCTTCCAGGCGCAGCTTCTTGTCCTTCATCTC
>JBIKKZ010000039.1:0-9913 GCA_044360095.1 Vulcanococcus sp.
CATGGACCTGCACTCCGCCCAGATCCAGGGCTATTTCGACATCCCCTGCGACCACATCTACGGCTCGCCGGTGCTGGTGGATTACCTGGCCGGCCGCGACTTCGGCGAGGTGGTGGTGGTGTCGCCGGATGTGGGCGGCGTGGCCCGGGCCCGCGCCTTCGCCAAGAAATTCAACGACGCCCCCCTGGCGATCATCGACAAGCGCCGCTCCGGCCACAACGTGGCCGAGAGCCTCACGGTGATCGGCGATGTGGCCGGCAAGACCGCCATCCTGATCGACGACATGATCGACACCGGCGGCACCATCTGCGCCGGGGCGCGGCTGTTGCGGGAGCGGGGCGCCACCCGGGTGCTGGCCTGTGCCACCCATGCGGTGTTTTCCCCACCGGCGGTGGAGCGCCTTTCGGCGCCGGGCCTGTTTGAGGAGGTGATCGTGACCAACTCCATACCCCTCAGCGAGGAGCGCCGCTTCCCCCAGCTGCAGGTGCTGTCGGTGGCCAACATGCTCGGAGAGGCCATCTGGCGCATCCACGACGAGAGCTCCGTGAGCTCGATGTTCCGCTGATGCGGCTGCGTTGGCGTGGCCTCGCCCTGGCCGCGGTGCTGGCCCTGGCACCCCTGGCGGGCACCCAGGGGGCCCGGGCCGTGCCCGCCCCGCGGCGCATCGGCGTGTGGCTCACCAACAGCCCCAGCCCGCTCTATTACAGCCGCGAACGGCTGGAGCAGGCCGTGGCCGAGCTGGCCGCCACCGGCTTCAACACCCTCTACCCCAATGTGTGGAGCCGCGGCACCACCTTCCACCGCAGCCGTTGGGCCCCGATCGAACCGGCCCTGGAGCGCAGCGGCGCCCGTCACGACCCCATCTGCAGCCTCACCGAAGCGGCGCACCGCCGCGGCCTCAAGGTGATCCCCTGGTTTGAGTACGGGTTGATGGAGCCCGCCGATGCCGCCGTGGTGCGGGACAACCCGGAGTGGGTGCTGCAGAAGCGCGACGGCAGCACGGTCATGCAGATGCACGGCAAACCGATGGTGTGGCTCAACCCCGCCCACCCGGGGGTGCAGCAGCGGCTGCTGGGGCTGATCGGCGAGATCGTGCAGCGCTGCAAGGTGGATGGCATCCAGCTCGACGACCACTTCGCCTGGCCGGTGGAGCTGGGCTACGACCCCTTCACCCGCGACCTCTTCCAACAGGAAACCGGCCGCCAACCGCCCGACAACCACACCGACCGGGCCTGGATGACCTGGCGGCGCCACAAGCTCACCGCCCTGCTGCGCCAGCTGCGGGCCACCCTGCGCAGCAGCGGCCTGGGCAGCGCCTACGTGAGCCTCTCACCGGGCCCGTTCCGCTTCGCCTACAACGTGTGGCTCCAAGACTGGGAGATCTGGGCCCTGGGGCACCTGATCGATGAGCTCGTGGTGCAGAACTACGCCTACTCGGTGAAGGGCTTCGAGCGCGACCTGCAACAACCCGCCCTGGTGAAGGCCAGCGGCTGGGGCATCCCCGTGGAGATCGGCATCCTGGCGGGCTTCGGCGGGCGCACCACCGCCATGGCCAACCTCAATGAGAAGGCACGCCTGGCGGCCGAGCGCGGCCACGGCGTGATCTATTTCTACTGGGAAGGGCTCTGGGGCCTGCACGCCGGCCCGGAGGGCGGCGAGCTGCGGCGCAGCCGCTTCAGCCAACTGCACCAGGGGCTGCAGCTGCTGGATCTGCCCCGCTAGCTCAAGCGGGCCCCACCGCCAGGCACTGATCCACCACCTCGCGGCTGTTGGGGGAGAGCGGCGCCGCCGCCAGCTGCTCCAGGGCTTCGCGCATGCGGGTGCTGCGCTCGGGGGCGTAGCTCTGCCAGCGGCTGAACAGCTTGGCCATGCGGGAGGCGGTGATCGGATTGCGCTGATCCAGCGCGGCGATCTGCTCCGCCAGGAAGCGGTAGCCGCGGCCATCGGCCGCATGGAACTGGGGCGCCGATCCGGCGAAGCCCCCCAGCACCGCCCGCAGGGAATTGGGGGCGGCGGGATCGAAACGGGGGTGCTCCAGCAGCTGCCGCACCCGGGCCACGCCGTCGCCGAAGGGGGTGGAGGCCACCAGGCCAAACCAGGCGTCGAGGATCACCGGCTTGCCCTGCCAGCGGTCGTAGAAGGCCGCCAGGGCGGCGCTGCGCTCGGGGCAGTCGTGGCACTGCAGGGCCCGCAGGCCGGCGCGGGCCAGGGTCATCGAGGGGCCCTCCACGGCGGCGGCGGCCTCGGCCCGCACCCCCGGATCCCCCGCAGCCACCCGCCAGCTCCAGGCGGTGGCGGTGAGGGCCCGGTCGCCCACCCCATCGGGCCAGGCCAGCAGCCACTCGGGGCGGCAGCGCTCCAGGGTGTGCTCCAGCGGTTGCTGCAGCTCCTCACCAAAGCGTTGCTGCAGCTCGAGCAGCGCCTGGAACAGGGCGGGGGGATCGCAGCCCTCACCGGCCGCATCCTCCAGCTCCGGCAGGCCCGGCAGGGCCATCAGCATGCTGCGGTTGGCGTCGCACAACCCCGGCTCCGCCAGGATCCGCTCGAACGCCGCCACCAACCCCTCCTCCAGCTCGTCGTTGACGGCCCCAGCCGCCCGCTGCAGCACCGCCTGGCGCAGCAGCTCCTGGCCGGCATCCCAGCGGGCGAAGGGGTCGCTGTCGCAGGCCAACAGGTGCAACAGCTCCCGGCTGTCGCGCGGCACCTGCAGCTTCACCGGCGCTGAAAACCCCCGCAGCAGCGACAGAGCCGGCGGATGGCTATGGGGTTCGAGCCCCACCAGGGTGAGCTCCTGCTGGGGTTGGTCGATCACCACCAAACGGCTGGCCTGGCCCCAACCGTGGACCTGGGTGGCCGCGTCGGCAGCCTCCGGCGTTTCACCGGCAACGCGCACCGGCAACGGTTCCCCCGCCTGCCCCAGCAGCCCCAGCAGGAGGGGGATCACCAGCGGTTGCTTCTCGGGCTGCCCTGGGGTGGGCGGGGTGTGCTGGCGGATGTGCAGCTGCAGGGTGCCGGCATCGCCATCCCAATGGCGCTCGATCTGCAGCTGGGGGGTGCCGGCCTGGTGGTACCAACGCCGGAACTGGGCGAAATCAAAGCGGGGGATGGCGGCCCCAGCGGCCCAGGCCTGCTCCGCTGCATCCTGCATGGCCTGCACAAAGTCGTCGCAGGTGGCGGCGCTGCCGTCATGACGGCTCACATACAGCGCCATGCCCCGCATGAACGTCTCCTCCCCCAGCAGGGTGTGGAGCACCCGGATCACCTCCGATCCCTTCTCATAGATCGTGGTGGTGTAGAAGTTGTCGATCGCCTGGTAGTGATCCGGCTGGATGGGGTGGGCCGTGGGGCCGGCATCCTCCCGGAACTGGGTGTTGCGCAGCAGCGACACGTCCTCGATCCGCTTCACCGCCGCGGAATGCAGATCAGCGGTGAAGCTGGCGTCACGGAACACGGTGAGGCCCTCCTTCAGGGAGAGCTGAAACCAGTCGCGGCAGGTGATGCGGTTGCCCGTCCAATTGTGGAAATACTCATGGGCGATCACACTTTCGATGCGCTCCAGTTCGCCATCGCTGGCGGTGGCGGCATCGGCGAGCACCAACTTCGAATTGAAGATGTTGAGGCTCTTGTTCTCCATCGCGCCCATGTTGAAGTGGCGCACGGCCACGAAGTTGAACTCATCGAGGTCGTACTCGAGGCCATAACGGCGCTCATCCCATTGCATCGAGCGCTTCAGCGACGCCATGGCGTGGGCGGTGTAGGGCGCATCGCCGGGCTCCACGTGGAGGCGCAGCTGCACAGCTTTGCCGCTGCGGGTGGTGAAGCCATCGCTCACCTCCTCCAGCCGGCCGGCCACCAGGGCGAACAGGTAGGAGGGTTTGGGGAACGGATCCTCCCAAACGGCAAAGTGGCGCGCCGTGGGCTCGGCGCCGGCTGCATTGGGCTCGGCCGGCAGCAGGCCCGTGTCGATGCAGTTGCCGTTGGAAAGCAGCACCGGGCAGCTGGCACGCTCCGCCTCGATCCGCACCCGGAAACGGCTGAGCAGGTCGGGGCGATCGGGGTGGTAGGTGATGCGCCGGAATCCCTCGGCTTCGCATTGGGTGGTGAACAGGCCCCCGCTCACGTACAGCCCCTCGAGGCTGCTATTGGTTTCCGGGTGGATGCGCACCAGGCTGCGCAGCGCAAACGGCCGGGCCGGCGGCTCCAGCAGCACCAGGGCGCCGGGCTCGATCCGGTGGGCCGTGGCCGCCAGGGGCGCGCCATCGAGCTGCAGCTCCAGCAGCTCCAGCGCCTCCCCCCGCAGGATGAGGGGCCCCGGGGTGGCGGCGGGGTTGGGCTCCAGCTGCAGCGTGGCCGCCACCAGGGTGTGGTCCGCGTAAAGGCGAACTTGCAGATCCGTGTGGGCGATCAGGCAGGGCGCCGGGCGGTAGTCGGCAAGGCGAACGCTGGCCATGGCGATGGCGTCAGGGCTTGGGGGCTGGGGCGGGTTTGACAGCCGGTGCTGGCTTCGCTGCAGGCGCGGGTTTTGCCGCCGGTGTGGGCTTGGCGGCGGGCTCGCCTTCGGTGGTGATCTTCAGCACCTCATCCACCTTCTTGCGCACATCCTCGGGCACCTCCTTGGGGCACAGCTCCACGGCCCCGAGCACCGCCGAATTGATCGAGCCCTTGCGCAGCTCGTCCACCGACAACGGCCGATCGCTCACCTGGCCGATGCGCGATTGGTGCTGCCCCTGGATCACCTGGGCGATGGTTTCACCGGCGATGGCCACCGCCTTGTCGAAATCAACCCCCGCGGCGCGGGCGATGCAGACGTTGAGCGCCGCCATGCGGGTGTAGAGGCTCATGTCCGCCTGGCTGGCCGGGGCGGCCCAGGCGGCGACGGGGGCCAGCAGCAGGGCCAGCGGCAACAGCATCAGGCCGAGGCGGCCGACGGAAAGGCGCACGCAGGGGAAGCGACAACTGGGCCAATCCTGCTGCACGATCAGGCATCCGCCGGCAACGGAGGCCCGGCCGGCTCCAGGCGGATCTCGTGGTGGGTCTCCACCAGCTCCAGGTTGCCGTCGCGCCAGGAGTAGATCGAGCGGGCGCGGAAGCGGTCCTGATCCACCAGGCGAATGTGCTCGAGGATGTCCCACTCGAGGTAATGGGATTCGAACACCACCTCGTGCTCATCGGCCTGACGGATCTGGCTCTTGGTGGGGGAACCGCACAGATAGCCGCGGCTGCGGCGCAACTGATGGCCGCACAGGGAGGCGTCCATGGTGCCTTCCCGCACGTAGCGCGGCTTGAGCTCGAAGAAGTCGTATTCCTGCTCCGGCCACCAGGTGAAGCGGTAGCGGGGCTCCACCTCAGCCTGGTCTTCAAACGTCTGCACCCGCAGCAGCATGTCCACCCGCAGCACCTCGTCGTCGGGGAAGAAGTACTGGCGCCGCGAACGCCACAGCCCCAGGTTGCGGTTGAACCAGCGCCGCAGCGTGGTGTCCAGCTGGATGCGGCTGCCGCTGCCCCCCACCCGCGCCGAGGACACCGGATGCACGCGCGTCACCAGATCCCGCAGGTGCGCCACCACCGATGCCCCAAACAACGACTCATCACAGTCGTCATAGCGGCACCAACCAGATTCTGGCCAAACCCCATAGGGTGAAACAACCTTTTCTCCAGGATTCAGCGCGCCTGTGCCCGCCGCAGGGGAGTTCAACCCCGCCGAGCCCTCCAACGCCCCCGCCATCCTTCCCGACGCGGAGGGGAGCTTCATTGCGGCTGACGACCCCAGCAGCCGCCGGCTGCTGAAGCTGCTGCTGGTGGCCGCCCCCCACCACCGCGCCACCCCTGACCTGCGGGGCCTGATGGCCTTCCTGGAGCACGAAGACTTCGGCTTCGACGTGCAGCTTGATGTGGTGGATCCCGCCGTGCGGCCGGAACTGCTGGAGCTGCACCGCCTGGTGGCCACCCCGGCACTGATCAAGCTGGAGCCCAGCCCCCGCCAGGTGTTTGCCGGCAACACCCTGCTGCTGCAGCTGCGCAACTGGCTGCCGCGCTGGCAGCAGCAGGAGGTGGTTAGCGGCCTCGGCATGAGCCTGAGGCCGGTGGAGAGCGACGGCAGCCGCACCCAGCGGGAGCTGCAGCTGGAGGACCAGCTGCTGGTGCTGCGGCAGGAGAACGAAACCCTGATCGAGCGGCTGCGGGTGCAGGAGCGCCTGCTGCGCATGGTGGCCCACGAGCTGCGCACGCCGCTCACCGCCTCCAAACTGGCTCTGCAGAGCCTCAACCTGGGGCAGATCGACCAGCCCCGCTTCCGCGATGTGCTCGGGCGTCGGCTGGACGACATTGAACAGCTCTCCAAGGACCTGCTGGAGGTGGGCACCACCCGCTGGGAGGCCCTGTTCAATCCCCAGCGGCTGGCCCTGGGGCCGGTGGCCGCCGAGGCGATCCTGGAACTGGAAAAGCTGTGGGTGGGCCGGGGCCTGGAGCTGATCACCGACATCCCCACCGACCTGCCGGATGTGTTTGCCGATCAGCGCCGCATGCGCCAGGTGCTGCTCAACCTGCTGGAAAACGCCTTCAAATACACCCCCGATGGCGGCCGAGTGAACCTGACGATCCTGCACCGCACCAGCCAGTGGCTGCAGGTGAGCATCTGCGATTCTGGGCCAGGAATCCCCCGCGATGAGCAGGAACGGATCTTCCTGGAGCGGGTGCGGCTGCCGCAGACCTCCTCCACCACCTCCGGCTTCGGCGTGGGCCTCTCGGTGTGCCGCCGCATCACCGAAGTGCACGGGGGCCGCATCTGGGTGGTGTCGGAACCCGGCGAAGGGGCCTGCTTTCACTTCACCGTGCCGGTCTGGGATGGCCAGGGGGCGGTCTGATTGACGAAGGGACCCTCCGACCCGTAACGTCATCCAATCGGCGGCGCAATGGCTCAAAAGCCAGGCGCAGCAAGGGGTCCAGCTGAATCAGCGCGGCCCGAGCACCGTCCGAGTCCTAGCCCCCATCGTCTAGAGGCCTAGGACACCTCCCTTTCACGGAGGCGACAGGGGTTCGAATCCCCTTGGGGGTATCACCAGCCAGCGGCCTCCGGGCCGCTTTTTTTGTGCCAAGGCCTTAGGCCCCGCGGCGGCACGCAGGAGCTCAGCCCGCTAGGGCGGAGCGGCGCTGGGCCTCCCGTTGCACGGCCCGCAGGTTGGAGGCCAGGTCGTCGCGCAGACGCTGCTCGATCAGCCCGATCGGCATGCCCACACAGCCCTGCACGGTGAGTTCGTAGAGCAGGGTGGTGGCGTCGCCGTCGCCGCCGATCTGCCAGACCCCCTCGAAGCGGCGGAAATCACCTTTCACCATGGTGAAACTGAGCCGGCGCTGCTCCAGGTTCTCGGTGAGTTCCAGGTGAACCCGGGCCCGGAACCGCAGCCCCATGAACGCCTGCGCCCCCTCCTGCTCGAGGCCCACCACGTTGCCGCGGCGCCACAGCAGGCGGGAGCACTCCAGGTTGGGGATGAAGCGGCTCAGGGCGTCGTAATCCGTGAGCACCGCCCACAGCCACTGGGGGTCGATCCCCAGGCGCAGCTGTACGGCCAGGCGGCGGCAGCCCCCCGGCAGGCGCTCCATCTCCTGCTGGATCGTGTCGAGCTCACAACAGCCGCTCTCCGCCACCCGCACCGGGGCGATCACCGGGCCACCCAGGGCGCCAGTGGAATCGATCGAGAGCTGCGTCAAGGGTTCGAGCCGACGTAGCGAAGACAAGCAACGGGCAACTTAACCGGATCTTGGCAATGGCGCGGAGGAAGCAACCCCGGGAAGTTCCCTATGATCGCGCGCGTTCTACAGGCACCTCGGGACCATGCGTGTTTCGACCGCTACCTCCAGCCGCAGCGATTCACGCATGTTCTCGGTGGTGGTGCAGGGCTACGGCAGCGCCCAGGCGCGGCAGGCGGAGCGGACCATCCACGTGCCTTTCTCCGGCCTGCAACCGCTGATGCAGTCCATGAGCCGCCTGGGTGGCAAGGTGATCTCCGTGGCTCCCGCCAACGCCGAAGCCAACGCCGCCCCCACCCCAGCCCCGAGCGCCAGCAAGGCAGCGGCCAAACCCGCCAGCCCCAAACCCGCCGCCAAGGCCGCCGCCAAGCCGGCCGCCAAAGCAGCCCCGGCCGCCAAAGCCGAATCCACCGCCAAAACAACCGCAGCCGCCCCCGTGTCCCACGCCGACGTTCCCGTCAACCTCTACAAGCCCAAGGATCCGTTCGTCGGCACCGTCACCGAGAACTACAGCCTCCTGGCGGATGGGGCCATCGGCCGGGTGAACCACATCACCTTCGACCTCCAGGGCGGTGATCCCCAGCTCCACTATGTGGAGGGCCAGTCGATCGGCATCATTCCCGACGGCGAAGACGCCAACGGCAAGCCCCACAAGCTGCGCCTCTATTCGATCGCCAGCACCCGCCATGGCGACGACATGGCCGGCAACACCGTGTCGCTATGCGTGCGCCAGCTGCAATACGAGAAGGACGGCGAAACCATCAACGGCGTCTGCTCCACCTTCCTGTGCGACATCGAGCCGGGCGCCAAGGTGAAAATCACCGGCCCGGTGGGCAAGGAGATGCTGCTGCCCGCCGATGAAGACGCCAACGTGATCATGCTGGCCACCGGCACCGGCATCGCACCGATGCGCACCTACCTGCGCCGCATGTTTGAGCCCGCCGAGCGCGACAAGAACGGCTGGCAGTTCAAGGGCAAGGCCTGGCTGTTCATGGGGGCCCCCACCACCGCCAACCTGCTCTACGACGACGACTTCAACCGCTACGAGCGCGAGTTCCCCGACAACTTCCGCTACACCAAAGCCATTAGCCGCGAGCAGCAGAACGCCAAGGGCGGCCGCATGTACATCCAGGACCGCGTCAGCGAGAACGCCGACGAGATCTTCGCGATGATCGAAAACCCCAAGACCCACGTGTACATGTGCGGCCTGCGGGGCATGGAACCCGGCATCGACGAAGCGATGACCGCCGCCGCCGCCGCCAAGGGGCTCGACTGGAGCGAGCTGCGCCCCGCCCTGAAAAAAGCCGAGCGCTGGCACGTGGAAACCTACTGAGCCGGAGGTCTCCAATCCCACACAGGCCCGCCCCCCGGCGGGCTTTTTTGTTGCCAAGCCATGCGCATGTCCGGAGGGGTCGTTAAACCAGGGGCACGCACGCTCCGCGTTGCCCATGCCCGCCACCCAGACCAACCCCCTGCGCGTGGGGCTACGCCAGGAGAGGGTGATTGCGCCGCAGTGCCTGGTGATCTTCGGCGCCAGCGGCGACCTCACCCACCGCAAGCTGATCCCAGCGCTGTTTGAGCTGTTCCGCCAGCGGCGCCTGCCCAGTGAATTCGCCGTGCTCGGCTGCGCCCGGCGCCCCTGGAGCGACGACGACTTCCGCAACCGCATGGCGGAGGCCATGGCCGGCGAGGTGCAGCAGCACCAGGCCGCCTGGCAGCAGTTCGCCGCCTGCCTGTTCTACGAACCGGTGGACCTGCAGCAAAACGACGACGTGGTGCGGCTGGGCACGCGCCTGGAGGCGCTCGACCGGCTCAAAGCCACCCGCGGCAACCGCACCTTCTACCTGTCGGTGTCACCGGCCTTCTACGGCAGCGGCTGCCGCGCCCTGGCGGCCGCCGGCCTGCTGCGCGACCCCGCCCGCAGCCGCGTGGTGATCGAAAAACCCTTCGGCACCGACTACAGCAGCGCCGAGCAGCTCAACCGGGTGGTGCAGAGCTGCGGCCAGGAGCAGCAGATCTTCCGGATCGACCACTACCTCGGCAAAGAGACGGTCCAGAACATCCTGGTGCTGCGGTTCGCCAACACCATTTTCGAGCCGATCTGGAACCGCAACTACATCGCCAACGTGCAGATCACGGCGGCGGAAACCGTGGGGGTGGAGGAGCG
>JBIKKZ010000221.1:0-3080 GCA_044360095.1 Vulcanococcus sp.
CAGCGGCTCCAGCAGATCGAGGTAGAGCCCGTAGCCCACCCACACGCAGCTCTGCGCCAGGGCCTGGCGCGCGTCGGGTGTGAGCAGGTCCAGGCTGCCCGGGCCGCTGCCGATCAGGTGCAGGTGCCCGCGCTGCGGGGCCCACTGCTCTTGGGCCTTGGCGATGGCCAGGGTGGCGGCGCCCTGTTCCCCCGCTTCGGCCCGGGCGATTCGTTTGGGTTGCAGCAGCCGGCTCTCGGGGCCAGCGGCCAGCAGCGCCGCCGCCTCCGCCACGCTGGCGGTGCCGAGTTCCGCCAGCACTGCGGCCGAGGGGTTGGGCACCGCCACCGCCGCCAGCTCGGCGCTGCTGAAACAGCGCAGCGGCCAGTGGCGCCGCGCCGCCAGCTCCAGCAGGGCCGGCTCATCGGCTTTGCGCTCGGCGCTCGCCAGGCCGGCCACCGCCTCGGCCGCCAGGCCGTGCTCCGCCAGGGCCTGCTCCAGCTGCCGCTCCAGCAGGCTGAGGCTGGTGCCGCGCTCGCAGCCGACGCCCAGCCACAGGGCCGGTGGATGCCAGCGGCAACCGGGGCCGTGGCGCACGCTCACCACCAGGGGGCCCGCGTCCGGTGTGTCCGGCTCATTTGTGCCCGTGCCCTCGGCATGGAGGGCCGCCAACCCAGGCAACTGGCGCCAGCGGCCGTTGCCGTGCTCGTGCTCCAGGGCCAGGCCCCCCCCCCGTTGGGCTTGTTTCATCAGGGCGTCCCAATCGCCACCGCCGCGCCGCCAGCCCCAGGGGCCGCCGAAGCCATCCAACGCCAGCAGACCGGCGGCGGCACTGGCGCCCGTGATCACCGCTTCGCCCCCCAGCAGCGCCGCCATGCGCTGCGCCAGGGCTTCCCCGCCGGCGCTGTGGCCCCCCAACAGGGGAATGGCGAAACGGCCCTGGGGATCGATCACCACCACCGCCGGGTCGCGGTGTTTGCTCTGCAGCAGGGGGGCCACCAGCCGGGTGATGGCGCCGCAGGCCCCCACCGCCACCAGGGCCTGGGCCTGGGGCCAGGTGTCGCTCAGAAACGCCTGCAGCTCCTGGCTCCGCCAGGCCTGCCCATCCGGCGGCAGCGCCACACGGTCGATCAGGCCGGCGTTGAGCAGCCGCTGCAGCGGGGCTTCGGCCTGGGCGCTGAGGCCAAATCCCCAGATCAGCGGTTCCGTCATCCCCCCAGCTTCTCCCGCAGGCCGGCCAGGGGGCCGCGCGGTGTGGGCTGCAGGAGCGATCCATCCGCCCGCACCTGCTCGCGGGCGGAGCCGGCCAGGCTGGTGCTGGGGGCCATCCGCTCGCTCTTGGCTGCGTTAGCGCTGGGGCTGGGGAGCGCTGGCGCCGCCGCCGCGGGTTCGGCGGCTGGGGTGGGTTCGCTGGTGAGGCGGGCTGGGCCGGCGGCCAGGGGCTGCGGATCCGCTTGGGGCTCTTCGATGGCCGCCGCAGGGCTGGGGGGCGCCTCGGCGTCACCGGCCTCGGCGGCCTCAGCGGTGTCTGGGGCCTCGGCGGCCACCAACGGTTCCGGCTCTGGGGCCGGCGCTGCCGGTGGTTCTGGTGCGGACGCTTCAGCGGTTGGCGCCGCTGGCAGGGGCTGTGGTTGTGGCTGCGGTTCGGACTGCGGCTCGGGCTCGGGCTCGGGGCTGGGGACCGGTTCCAGTTCGGGTTCGGGCTGCGGTTCCGGTTCGGGCGGGGCGTCGCCGCTGAGGCGCGCCAGCTCATCGGCGCTGAGGCTGGGCTTGAGCCAGGCCGGCCGGTTGCCGCCGCCGATCACCACCTCCCGCACCAGGCTGTTGAAGGGGGGATTGAGGGGATCACCGCGGCCATCCAACAGCTCCAGCTGCACCGCGTTGCTGCCCCGTTTGAAGCCCTTGAGCCACAGGGGCGTCTGGCGGTCCACCAGGAAGCTGTCGCCGTTGACGCTGATGCGCAGGCGCCATTGGGCGTCATCGCCGCGCAGGTGCTGCAGCGGGGCATCCAGCAGCAACCAATCGAGCAACACCGGCTCAGCAGGCACCTGGCCATCGGGGCTCACGGCGATCAGCTGGGCGCTGCCCGGTGCCGGCAGGGCGGCGGCGTTGCGGCTCACCCGGTGCAGCCGCAGTTGGCGCGTGGCCCCCGGCGCTTTCACCGCTTCCCCCCAGGGCCTGGCGGCATACACGGTGACCCGATGGCTGCCGGGGCGCAGCTCCGGCATGGGCACGGCAGCCAAGGCTTCTGGGCTGGTCAGACGGATCGGCGGGGCGTCATCCAGCTGCACCACCACATGGGGGCCCAAGCCCAGGGGGCCGGCATCGGCCAGGGGCCAGTCTTCCGCCTTGATTTGCAGGGTCCAGGGGCCCTCCGGCAGCACGCTGTTGTCAGCGGGGGCCAGCACCTCAATCCGCGGCGCCCGTTCATTCAGGCGCGCATTGAGTTGTTGCACCGCGCCGGGCGGGGCCACCTCCTGCAGGCTGCCGCCGGGCGCCTGGGCGGAGCCCCCGGCCCCAGGGGCTGTGTTGGGGGCGCCTGGCCGCTGCCCGCAGGCGGTGGTGAACAGCAGCACCAACGACAGCACCAGGGCCACCAGGGCCCGCCTTAGGCCCCGCCTTGGTGCCGTGACCATGCCGATCCCCCCGATGACTTGAGCGGAGCACTGCTGCATTCATTCTGCAGCGTTGCGGACAAGCGGGCGGCGCGCAAGCCGGCAATTTCAATAGAAAATCTCCTCAGATTTGCCTAAATGTCTTAAACAACCCGCCGGAATTCGTGTTTTTTCGCTGACTGCTTGCTGCCTTGAGAGCTCAGTCCCTGACTGGCCCGGTCTCGGATTGAACCTTTGTAACTGCAGGCCCAGAGGGCTCGGATTCCGCTTTTATACTTCCGCCAGCGGTCCCCTCTTTGGGGCCCAAGCTCCAGTCATGGCAGGGGGTTTCGGCTTCGGCTGAGCGCTCTGCGGCTGGCGCCCATGGGGGTGTTTGGTTCGGGCTTCGGCCCTGCCCGCCGCCTCCGTGGCTCCACTGGTCACCCCGTCGGCGGTTTTCCGTTGATGGCGATCAGCAGGGTGGACCTCCACCTCGACCCCGTCCCT
>JBIKKZ010000222.1:0-3074 GCA_044360095.1 Vulcanococcus sp.
GGAGGCGGTGCTGCGCTTCGAGCAGGGGTTCTTTGCCGATCCGCGCCGCCGCCGCAACCCCGCCGGCTGCCGCACCACCTGGACCAGCGCCTATCTGCCTTACCTGCGGCGCCTGCAGCGGCTGGCGGAGCAGGGGGGGCTGCCCCTGGGGATGCCGCTGCTGGAGCAGGTGCTGGAGAGCTACCCCCTGGCCAGCCGCGGCCGTCAGCAGTGCGGCACCGCCCTGGCGGCCCTGGCCCGCCAACAGGGGCTGGCGCTGCCGGCGGATTGGGGGGAGCGGGCGGGGGGCTATGGCCTGCATGCGGCCCAGTTCCGCCAGCTGCCCAGCGACGGGCAGATCCTGGAGTGGATCGAGCGCATTCCCAACCCCGGCTGGCGCCTGGCCTACGGGCTGATGGCCACCTACGGCCTGCGCAACCATGAGGTGTTCTTCACCGACCTCTCGGCCCTGGCCCCGGGCGGCGATCGGGTGCTGCGGGTGCTGCCCACCAGCAAAACCGGTGAGCACCAGGTGTGGCCGTTTCAGCCCGAGTGGGTGGAGCGCTTCGAGCTGGCGCGGCTGGGGCTCGACCGGGGCCTGCTGCCGGCGGTGCGCACCGACCTGCGCCACACCACCCTGCAGCAGGTGGGCCGGCGGGTGGCGGAGCAGTTCCGCCGCTACGGCATGCCCCTCACCCCCTACGACCTGCGCCATGCCTGGGCGGTGCGCACCATCCACATCGGCCTGCCCGACACGGTGGCGGCCCGGATGATGGGCCACTCGGTGGCGATCCACACCCGCACCTACCACCACTGGATCACCCGCCGCGACCAGCAGCAGGCGGTGGATGCGGCCCTGGCCCGCGCACGGGCCGCCTGAGCGCGGCAGATTGCTGGGGATCTGCGCGATCCCCGTGGGATGACACCCCCCCCTGACACGGCGCTCGACCGGGCGGCCTCGGAGCTCGGCATGGGCGGCGACCTGGCGCCGGAGGCCAACGCCGAGGCTTACCGCAAGCGCATGGCCCGCCGCCGTGAGGTGCAGCAGCAGCGGGTGGGGGAGCGCAACCTGGAGAAGGGCTTGGTGCTGGTCTTCACCGGCGATGGCAAGGGCAAAACCACCGCCGCCCTGGGGCTGGTGTTGCGCACCCTGGGCCACGGCGAGCGGGTGGCGGTGGTGCAGTTCATCAAGGGGGGCTGGCAGCCCGGGGAGGCCAAGGCCCTGGAGCTGTTTGGCGAGGCCCTGCACTGGCACGCCCTGGGGGAGGGCTTCACCTGGGAAACCCAGGACCGCGACCGCGACCGGGCCCTGGTGCAGCAGGCCTGGCAGCGCTCCTGCACCTACCTGGCCGATGGCGACCGCAAGTTGGTGGTGCTCGATGAGGTGAACGTGGCCCTCAAACTGGGCTACCTGGCGCTGGAGCAGGTGCTCGAGGGGCTGGCGCTGCGGCCGCCGCTCACCCACGTGGCGCTCACGGGCCGCGGCGCGCCGCCGGCCCTGCTGGAGCGGGCCGACCTGGTGACCGAGATGAAGCAGGTGCGCCACCCCTTCCGCGAACAGGGGGTGAAGGCTCAGGCCGGCATTGAGTTTTAGCGGTGGGCCCGGCCCCTAGGCGCCACCGTTCTCCACCACCGCCAGGCTGCTGATCAGCACCGACAGGCCGCTGACCAGCAGGGCCCGGTGCACCATCGGCTCGCGCCAGCAGCTGGGGTCTTCCGCCAGTTGATCGAGGGCCGAGAGGGTGAGGCGTGCCAGCAGATCGCTGCGGCGGGGGCCGGGCTGGGCTTCCTGCATGGCCGCTGACCTCAACCGGATTTGGAGGCAGTCAAGCGGCCCGGAGCCCACGGGGCAAGACCGCAGACGCTTGCTACTGTTCGGCCGACTGATGTGCAAGCGCGAACGGATGGGCTACCAGCGCGTGTTGCTCAAGCTCAGCGGTGAAGCTCTGATGGGCGATCAGGGCTACGGCATCGATCCGGCCATCGTGAATGCCATCGGCCGCGACGTGGCCGCCTGCGTGGCCGACGGCACCCAACTGGCGATCGTGGTGGGCGGCGGCAACATCTTCCGCGGCCTCAAGGGATCCGCCGCCGGCATGGACCGGGCCACCGCCGACTACGTGGGCATGCTGGCCACGGTGATGAATGCCATCACCCTGCAGGACGGGCTGGAGCGCGCCGGCGTGCCCACCCGGGTGCAGAGCGCCATCTCAATGCAGGAGGTGGCCGAGCCCTACATCCGACGCAAGGCGATCCGCCACATGGAAAAGGGGCGGGTGGTGATCTTTGCCGCTGGCACCGGCAACCCCTTCTTCACCACCGACACCACCGCCGCCCTGCGGGCCGCCGAGATCGGTGCCGATGTGGTGTTCAAGGCCACCAAGGTGGATGGGGTGTATGACAAAGACCCCAACAAGTTCGCCGACGCCGTGCGCTACGAGAGCCTCTCCTTCATGGATGTGCTCAGCGGTGAACTGGAGGTGATGGACAGCACCGCCATCGCCCTCTGCAAGGACAACGCCATCCCGATCGTGGTGTTTGATCTGTTCGGTGCTGGCAACATCGGCCGCGCCGTGCGCGGGGAACCGATCGGCACCAGCATCCTGCCGGCGGTCTGAGCCCCGCACACCCTTCTCTGCACCTCCGTCTGCCCCCCTGTTAACGGCCATGGATCTCGACGCCAGCATGCGCAAGTCGGTGGATGCCACCCAGCGCACCTTCAACACCATCCGCACCGGCCGGGCCAACGCTTCGCTGCTCGACAAGATCCAGGTGGAGTACTACGGCTCCGAGATGCCGTTGAAGTCGCTGGCGACGATCACCACGCCCGACTCCTCCACGATTCAGCTGCAGCCGTTTGACGCCGGTTCGCTGTCGGTGATCGAGAAGGCCATCTCGATGAGCGACTTGGGCCTCACCTGCAACAACGACGGCAAGCTGATCCGCATCAACATTCCCCCCCTCACCGAGGACCGCCGCAAGGAGCTCTGCAAGCTGGCGGCCAAGTATGCCGAGGAAGGCAAGGTGGCCCTGCGCAACATCCGCCGCGACGCCATCGACAAGGTGAAGAAGCAGGAGAAGGACGGCGAGTTCTC
>JBIKKZ010000040.1:0-9880 GCA_044360095.1 Vulcanococcus sp.
CCGTATTTCTTGGCGACGTTGCGCACCACGTACTTGTAGATCATCACGTTGTCGGCCGCGCTGATCAGCTCGGCGAACTTGATGCCGAGTTCGTGCTGGGCCGTGGCCACCTCGTGGTGCTGCTTTTCAATCGGCACCCCCAGCGCACCCATGGTCAGCAGCATTTCGCTGCGGATGTCCTGCAGGGTGTCGTTGGGTGACACCGGGAAGTAGCCCTCCTTGAGCTGGATCTTGTTGGCGAGGTTGCCGCCTTCCTCCACCCGGTCGGTGTTCCAGGGGGCTTCAATCGAGTCAACGGCGTAAAAGCTCGAGCCGTTGCTGCTCTTGTAGCGAACGTCATCGAAGATGAAGAATTCGGGCTCGGGGCCGAAGAAGGCGGTGTCCGCCAGACCTGTGGAGCCCAGATAGTCGAGGGCTTTCTGGGCCAGGGCGCGGGGGCAGCGGGCATAGGGCTTGCCGCTGCGGGGCTCCTGGATCGAGCAGATCAGGCTGAGGGTTTTGTGGCTGTAGAAGGGGTCGATCCAGGCGGTGTTCGGATCCGGCACCATCGCCATGTCCGATTCGTTGATGGCCTTCCAGCCGCGGATCGACGAGCCGTCAAAGGCCACGCCTTCGGTGAAGGCGGCTTCATCGATCAGGTCCTCACACACGGTGAGGTGCTGCCACTTGCCGTGGAGGTCGACGAACTTGAGGTCGATCAGTTCGATGCCTTCGTCTTTGATCTGACGGAGGACGTCCTGGGCGGTTTTGGCCATGACGTTGCGCGTGGGGTGGGCGGAATGCGGAAGGAGGGCCGGCCTGAAACCGGGCTGCGCGGGACCGTACGGAGCTGCGGCGTCCCTCTGTGTATCAGCAGTAACCAAAAAATGGTCTGAGCGGTGGCGGCGCCCGTTTGCGTAACCGTTTCTGTCAACTTCTTCAGATGCAAGGGCCGGCAAGGGATCTGGCGGTTTTGGGGTGCTAGCTTCCGCCCCAGGTGCGTCGATCCTTCACGCCATGCGCGATGCCATCACGGGGCTGATTGGCCGCTACGACCAGCTGGGTCGTTACCTCGATCGTGACGCCATCGACCGCATCGCCGGGTATTTCTCAGAGGCGCAATTGCGTCTGGCGGCGGTGGAGTTGATCAACCGCGAGGCCGCCGAGATCGTGCGCGAGGCCAGCCAACGCCTGTGGCAGGCCGACCCCGAGCTGTTGCTGCCCGGGGGCAACGCTTACACCACCCGCCGCTGGGCCGCCTGCCTGCGGGACATGGACTATTTCCTGCGCTACGCCAGCTACGCCCTGGTGGCCGACGACAGCACCATCCTCAACGAGCGCGTGCTCAACGGCCTCGACGACACCTACAAGAGCCTGGGGGTGCCCACCGGCCCCACCGTGCGCAGCATCGCCCTGATGGCCGATGTGGTCTGCGAGCAGCTCTCCGACAGCGGTGTGGCCGCTGCCGCCGCCATCAATGCTGTGGTGCGGGCTCCGTTCGAGCACCTCTGCCGCGGCCTGGCCGACACCAACGTGCGGGCCCGTTGATGCCCTCCGCGACTGCGTAGGCTCCCCGTACCCAGACCCCGTCCAGGCCTTGGCATCCAACCCCTGTCCCGTGTCCGATCGGCACCGCCTGTCCCTCGCTCCGATCGCCACACCGGACCGGTTGCTGCTGGGTCCAGGCCCATCCAACGCCCACCCCACGGTGTTGCAGGCCCTGAGCCGCACCCCCATCGGTCACCTGGATCCGCTCTACGTCGCCTTGATGGGCGAAGTGCAGGAACTGCTCCGCTACGTGTGGCAAACCGACAACCGCCTCACGCTGCCGATGAGCGGCACCGGCTCGGCGGCCATGGAGGCCACCATCGCCAACATGGTGGAGCCCGGTGACACCGTGCTGGTGGCGGTGAAGGGCTACTTCGGCCTGCGGCTTGCCGACATGGCCGGCCGTTACCGCGCCGATGTGCACACCATCGAGAAACCCTGGGGGGAGGCCTTCAGCCTCGAGGAGATCGAAGCGGGCCTCAAGCAGCATCGTCCCAAGATCCTGGCCATCGTCCACGCCGAAACCTCCACGGGCATCTGCCAACCCATGGACGGCATTGGCGACCTCTGCCGCCAATACGACTGCCTGCTGCTGCTCGACACCGTCACCTCCCTGGGGGCGGTTCCCCTCCACCTCGATGCCTGGAAGGTGGATTTGGCCTACAGCTGCAGCCAGAAGGGCCTCAGCTGCCCGCCCGGCCTCGGCCCCTTCTCCATGGGGCTGCGGGCCGAAGAGAAGCTCAATGCCCGCAGCGGCAAGGTGCCCAACTGGTATCTCGATGTGAGCCTGCTCAACCAGTACTGGGGCAGCGACCGTGTGTACCACCACACCGCTCCGGTGAACATGAACTTCGGCATGCGCGAGGCCCTACGCCTGATCGCCGAAGAGGGCCTGGACAACGTCTGGGCCCGCCACCGCCGCAATGCAGAGCGTCTGTGGGCCGGCCTGGAGCGCCTCGGTCTGGAGCTCCACGCCCCTGCCCATCTGCGCCTGCCCACCCTCACCACGGTGCGCATCCCGGAGGGTGTCGATGGCAAGGCCTTCACCCTGCACCTGCTCAACAAGCACGGCATTGAGGTGGGCGGCGGCCTGGGTGCCCTGGCGGGCAAGGTCTGGCGCATCGGCCTGATGGGCTACAACTCCCGCGAGGAGAATGTCGACCGCCTGCTCAGCCTGCTGGAGGAGGAGCTGCCGGCGTTCCGTCCGTCGGCCCCTGCCCCCGCCGTCGCCGTCGCCTAAACCAGGCCTCCAGCTGTTGGCTGCAGTCCTCCGCCAGCAGTCCTCCGCTCACCTGCATGTGGTGATGGGCACTGGGGTCTGAGGCCAAGTTGAGGCACCCCCCCAGGGCCCCGCGTTTGGGATCGGCGGCCCCAAAGACCACGCGACCCACCCGTGCCTGCACCAGGGCACCCGCGCACATCGGGCAGGGCTCCAGGGTCACCAGCAGGGTGCAGCCGTTGAAGCGCCAGTCCTGCCGCAGCCGCGCCGCCTGTTGCAACGCCACCAGCTCCGCGTGGCCTAGAGGTTGTTGATCCCGTTCGCGGCGGTTGCTGCCCCAGCCGATGGCGCGGCCCCGTTCGTCGAGCAGCACCGCCGCCACAGGGATTTCGCCGCGCTCCCCCACCCGCTCGGCACGGCGCAACAGCCGCCGCATCCAGGCCTCATCGGGGCTGATGCCCGGGGCTGGGACCAGGGGCTGGGCACCCACGGGCCACACCTCACGCTCTCTGCAGGATGCCATCCCCGGGGGGCGGCCCGCCGGGCGGGAGAATGGTGCCAGCTTGCTCCGCCGCCTTGGCTCCAGCACCCCAGCACGAGCCGTTGCCAGCGCTGGGGTCGTCCCTGCCGCCCTTCCCAGATCCCCTGCAGGCGGATCCGCAACTGCAGCGCTTTCTCGACGCTGCGGTGGCGCAGTTGTGCCAGTGGTGGTCGGGATCGGGCCAGCGCAGCCCGCTGCCGCTGCTGAGTGTGCTGCCCGACCTGGCCCCCCCCACCGATGGCCAACCACCCGAGGCACTGCTGGCCGATCTGCAGCTGGTGATGGATGGGGCCTTCAACCCCTCCCACCCCGGCGCCCTGGCCCACCTCGACCCTCCGCCCTTGGCGGCCGCGGTGGCGGCGGAGCTCGTGGCCGCTGGGCTCAACAACAACCTGCTGGCTGAGGAGCTCAGCCCCAGCCTCACCCGCCTGGAGCGTGGTCTTTGCGGCTGGATGGCCACTGCACTGGGTTTGGGGGATCAGGCCGGTGGCGTGGCGGCCAGCGGCGGCAGCCTCAGCAACCTGATGGCCCTGGTGGTGGCCCGTTACCGGTCCGGCCTGGCGGGGGAGGCCTCCGCCGTGGTGCTCTGCAGCGCCGACGCCCATGTGTCGCTCAGCAAGGCGTTGATGGTGTTGGGCCTGCCCGCCTCGGCGCTGTGGCCGGTGCCGGTGGATGCCGCCGGGGCCCTCTCCATTGCCGCCCTGGAGCTGGCCCTGGAGCGCACCGACGCCGAGGGGCGACCGGTGCTGGCGGTGGTGGCCACCGCCGGCACCACCGTGCGCGGCGCCGTGGATCCAATCGCATCGCTGGCGCGCCTGTGCCGCCCGCGGGGCATCTGGTTGCATGTGGATGGGGCCATTGGGGCGGTCTTTGGCCTCAGCGAGGCCCATCGCACGCGGGTGCCCGATCTCGGTCTGGCGGATTCCCTCACCGTGAACCCCCAGAAACTGCTGGGCATCCCCAAGAGCAGTTCGCTGCTGCTGCTGCGGGAGCCCGGCCTGCTGGCCCGCTGCTTCGCCACCGGTCTGCCCTACATGGAGCCCAGCTGGGCCGATGCCCACGGCGGTGAGTGCGGCCTGCAGGGCACCCGCCCCGCGGAGGTGTTGAAGCTGTGGCTAGGGATGCGCCAGCTGGGTCGCCGCGGCATTGATGCGGTGCTGGAGGGGGCCATCAGCCGGCGGCAACGGCTGCAGCACCTGCTCGAACCCCTCCCCCTGAGCCTCCAGGGCGGACCCTTGCACCTGCTCGCCTTCTGCCCTGATGGCCTCGACGGCCGCGGTGCTGACCAGTGGTCCACCACCACCCGCCAGCGTCTGCTGGAGCAGCAGCTGATGTTGTCGCGGCCCCTCTATGCCGGTCGCCACCACCTCAAGGCGGTGCTGGGCAACCCGCACACCGGTGAGGCGGAGTTGCAGCGCCTGCGCTCGGTGGTGGAGGCCTCGTTGCCATGAGCCCCTCCGACCGCCGCGGCCGCTGGGTGGCGATCGTCACCGGCGCCATCTCGGTGGCCATCGCCGTGGCCTACTTGCTGCTGATCACCGTCCTGGATGCCCGCGGGCCCTTGCTGCCGCCGCCGCCGGAGGCCTTGGGTCTCAGCCCCGCTCCGCCCCAGGCGGCCGCGGTGGCAGCTGCCCCTGCTTCTGCTGCCGCTGCAGCGGTTCCACCACCCGGCTGAGGGCCGCACTCAGGAAGGCCTGCAGGGCGGAGTCGCGGCGGTTGAGGTCGTACTGACGCTGCACCACCTCCTGGATGCCGCCATCGCCCCAGTCCTGGTCCTGCTGGAAATAGGTGATGAAGCTCCGCCCGGCCACACGCGTCAGCCAGCCCGCGCCCACCGCCTGCACCGCCCGGGCCAGCAGCAGCGCCGGCAGGTTGAGGCTGAGGGCGCTGCCGATCACGCTCAGCCCCCCCTTGATCACCCCCAGACTCGCCAAAGTGCGCCCCACGGACACCGCCAGATCCTGGGCGGAGGCGCGCGACAGGCTGACGCCGTAGATCCGCCCGATTTCCACCACCATCTGCGCGTTCACGGCCGCCGCCCCCAGCAGATCCACCACCGGCAGCGGTGTGGCCGCCAACACGCCGGCGCTGATCCAGCTGTAGCGATCCACCACCGCTTCGGCGTCCCCCTGGCGTTGTTCCCCCAGCAGCTGGCGGCCGGCATCGCTGAGCCGGCGGCTCTGCAGCAGGATGTTGTCGGCGATCAGCTCCTCGCCATCGCTGTGCAACACCTGGGCGATGCGCCGCAGCAGCGCATCGATCTCAGCCGGCGGTTGCAGCGGGCGGCCACCGGGCATGGGCACCGATTGCGGGGCGGCGCTGGCGGCTACCACGTCCTCAGGGGCGATGCGCCCCTGGCAGCGGCGGCGCAACAGCGCCATCAGCCGGCGTTCCTCGTCCTGGCCCCGCAGGTCACATTTGTTGAGCACCAGCAACAGCCGCTTGCCCAGCCGGGCCAGGGCGTCGAACACCTCCTGCTCAGCGTTGCGCAGGTCGCCATCCACCACCAGCAGCAGCAGATCCGCCTGGGCAGCCTGGCTGCGGGCCCGCTGTTCGCGCTCCTGGCCGTCGCTGCCGGCCTCCAGGATCCCCGGCGTGTCCACCAGTTGCAGCCCACGGGGCAGGTTGCTGAGCCGCAGCCGGTAGCGCTGGCAGGCGTCGGTTGAGCCCATGGCGGCCCCCACCTCCCCCACCACGTCCCTGAGCAGGGCACGGATCAGGGATGTTTTGCCCGCGGACCCCGTGCCGAACACCACCACCACCAGATCGCCGCGCTCCAGCTCGGCGGCCACCCGCTCGCGTTCCTGGCGCAGGGCTTCCCGCTGCACGTCGTCGCGGATGCGCTCCAACAGCTGGTCGATCGCCGCCAGGTTTTGCTGTGCCGCCTCCTGGCGGTTGCCGGGGGGCATGGCAGCGGAGGGACCCTTGGCCGGGCCGTTGCGGCGGCTGGCCTGCAGCCAGGGCCACATCACTTGCGCCAGCAGCAGGGCACCGCCGCCGAACAGCAGCAGCAGCGTTGGACCCACCAGCCAGCTCGGCAGCAGATAGCTCAGCTGCCAGATCAGCGCATTCACCGCCTGCAGCACCGCGCTGATCGCCACCACCAGCAGCAGCCCGATCCCAAGCCAGAGCCACAGCCGAGCAGGTGCTTTCACGCGGGCCAGGTCACTGCCATAGTTCAGCGCAGGCTGGTGCCCGCCGCCAGGCTGCCGCGCCCGGAGGCCTGGATGATCTCCCCCCAGAGGGCAGCGGCCACCGCGCTGCTGGCCCCGGTGGGGCGGTTGTCGTCGTTGCCCAACCAGATCCCCATCACCCAATGGCGGCTGGGCTCAATGCCGATGAACAACAGGTCGCGGCCGTTGTTGGTGGTGCCGGTTTTGCCGCCCTCCTGGCCCCCCAGCCGGGCGGCTCGGCCCGTGCCGCTGCGCACCACCGCCTGCAGCAGCTGCCGCATCGTCTGAGCGGTGGCGCTGCTCACCACCCGCCTTCCAGGGCGGAGGTTGCCCCGGGGGGGCGACCCGGGGCCGGCGGCGGCTCCGTTGCCGGCATCGGTAAGCTGGCGGATGGTGCTGGGGGCATGCCAGATGCCGCCATTGGCCACGGCCCCGTAGGCGGCGGTGAGCTCCAGCAGGCGCACCTCCGCCTGGCCGAGCACCAGACCCGGCACGGGCTCGAGCGGGGTGGTGATGCCGAGGTTACGGGCCATCTGCACCACCGCCTCCAGACCGAACAACCGGCCCAAACGCAGGGCGGCGGTGTTGCTGGAGCTGGCGAAGGCGCCGCTGAGGCTGAGGGTACCCGTGCAGCCGCTGTTGAACCGTTGCCCTCCCCATTCCAGCAGTCCGCAGGGCACCGGATTGCCGGGGCCCATGCCCCGTTCCAGGGCCACCAGGTAGGGAAACAGCTTGAAGGCGCTGCCCGGTTGCCGCAGGGCCATGCTGGCCCGGTTGTACTGGCTGAGGCTGTAGTCGCGGCCGCCGCTGATGGCCAGGATGCCCCCGTTGCGCGCATCGATCACCACCACCGCCCCCTGGCTGATGGCCGGAGCACCGGCCTGCAACGTTTGCCGCAACCGCCGTTCCACCACCTCCTGCAACAGCGGATCAAAGTGGGTGCTCACCAGGAAATTGCCTTCGGCGGCCACCTCGCCGCCCACCAAGGTCTCCAGATCGCGGCGCACCTGGTCGGCGTAGAACGGCGCTGGCCGCTGCACCAGTACCGCACCGTCCGCCCCGCACGCCCCCGGCGCCAGGTCCAGAGGTAGGCGGCGCGCCCGCCGAGCGGCCGCCACGCCGACACGGCCGCTGTCCACCAGTTTGCGCAGCACCTGGTTGCGGGCGTTCAGGGCCCCCTGGGGATTGGCGCAGGGGTCGAAGCCATTGGGGGATGGCAACAGGCCCACCAGCAGGGCGGCTTCCCCGAGGGTGAGATCACGGGCAGGTTTGGCGAACAGCTGCTGTGCCGCCGCCTCAAAGCCCCAGCTCGCCCCCAGGTACACCCGGTTGAGATACGCCAGCAGCAGATCGCGCTTGCTGGAGCTGGCCTCCAGCTGCAGGGCCACCAGCAGCTCGCGGACCTTGCGCTGGAGCGTGTCGCCCTGGCCCACGTGCTCCGGGTGGAGGCTGCGGGCCAGCTGTTGGGTGAGGGTGCTGCCCCCCTCCAGCACCCGGCCCCCGAGCAGGTTGGTCACCACGGCCCGGGCGGTGCCAATGGGGTCCACGCCGGGATGGCGCCAGAACCGGTTGTCCTCGCTGGCCAGCAACGCATCGATCAGCACCGGTGCAAACGCGCTCAACTGCCCCTGGTCCCGCCGTTGGCTCGCATCGGTGCTGCGCATCGGCCGGTTCTGGCCGTCGAACAGCAGCAGAGGGCCTTGCTGGCTGCTCAGTTCGCTGCGAACGGGCACCTGAAGGCGCCCGAGGCCCAGCAGCACCAGGCCTGAGGCTGCCAAGCCCGCCAGCAGGGCGCTGCTGAGGCGTGCAACACGCCGCCAGCGGCGGTTCGACGGCCAGTGAACGTGCAGGGTCAGCGTCGCCCCCGCTTCACCGGGGGCGAGTTGCAGGGCATCCCCATCGGCCAGCAGCAGCTGCTGCACACGCCGGCCCCGCCACCACAGGCCATTGGTGGAGTCAAGATCGCTGATCAACCAGTGGCCGTCGCAGTGCTCCAACAGCGCGTGCTGCTTGCTCACCCCGGCGCCCGTGAGGCAGATCTCGGCCGCCGGGTCCCGTCCGATGCGGTACAGGCCGGGCGTCAGCAGCTGCCGCTGGGGGGAGCCATCGGCCCCGCGCCAGAGCAGTTCAGCGGGCCCCGCGTCCATGGCCCTGCAGCAGATCGATCACCAAACAGAGCACCGCCAGATTGATGGCCACATCCGCCAGGTTGAACACCGGGAAGCTCACCGGCACCGTCTCAATCAGGTCCACAACCCGACCCAAGCGCCAGCGGTCGAGCCCATTGCCGATGGCACCCCCCAGCAGCAACCCCAGTCCGTTGGCCTGCCAGGGCCGAAGGGGGCCGCTGGTTTGGATCCACAGCACCAGGCCCGCCGCCACGGCGGCGCTCACCAACCCCAACAGCAGGGCGTTGCCACTGAACAGGCTGAAGGCGGCACCGGTGTTGAACACCAGGCGCAGTTGCAGCAGACCCGGCAGCAGGGGCGACACCACCCCCGGCTGCAGGTTGGCGCTGGCCCAGGCCTTGCTGAGTTGATCCACCACTACCACCACCAGGGCGGTGCGGTACGCCGGCAGCTTCACGGTTCCACCAGCAAAAGGCGCCGCAGCGGCAGGGCCAGCACGGCCACGGCGCAACAGAGCAACAACTGCGGCAGCAGGGGGCCGAGGCTGTAGCTGATCAGCAGCTGCGGCAGGGCCCCGTTCCAGCGCTGCACCAAGCCCCCGAGCAGCAGGTTGGCCAGTCCGCAACCCTGCAGCACCAGCAGCCCCACCACGGAGGCCCCCGCCAGGCTGAGCAGGTTGTCCATGCCCGGTTGCCGCCCCAGGCGGCCCGTGAGCCAGGCTGCGGGCAGAAAGCCGGCGATGTAGCCGAACCCGGGATCCAGCAGGTAGCCCAGGCCGCCGCCCGCCTGAAACACCGGCAGTTGGAACAGTCCCAGGCTGATGTAGGCCACCCCGGCCAGCATCGCCGGCCGGGGGCCGCACACCAGGGCCGTCAGCAGCAGGGCGGGCACCTGCAGGCTGATCGGCAGGGGAATCACGCTCAGCCCCGCGCCGCCCAGCGCCGGCAGCGCCGCCTGCACCAGGCCGCCGCACACCAGGAGCAGCAATCCGGCGAGGGCACCGCTCCAGTTGGTCAGGGCGCGCACGGCAGGCCAGGCAACGGGCCCCATCCTGCAGGAGAGTGGCAGCATCGCAACCCGGCCGCCTCCCACCGCCATGTCCGACACGCCGGAGTCCGCAGAGCTGGAGGTGGGGGCACGGGTGCGTCTGCTGCAGGCCCCTGCCTACCTCAAAAGTGCTGACACGATGCCGATGCTGCGCCCCCCCGACCTGGTGGACACCGGCGAGGAGGGGGAGGTGGTGGGCCTCAGGGCCGGAGAACAGGTGGCGGTGCGCTTCCGCCGTGGGGCC
>JBIKKZ010000223.1:0-3063 GCA_044360095.1 Vulcanococcus sp.
CAGCAGGGGAGCCCTCTCGGCTTTGGCGGGTGCCTGCACGGCCACGAGGTGGTTCCACCCCTCGGGAACGGCACCGATCTCATGGTCGCCGGCCAGCCAGTGGAAGCGGTGCAGCTCCAGGCCTGTGGCGGTGTTGACGTAGTCAACGCTGAGGGCGGTGCAGCGGCTGCAGTTGAGCAGCATCAGCGAGCTCCAGTTCTTCTTGGGGTAGGCGCTCTGCACCTCCCCGAGGAATTTCACCGTTTCACCGGGAACATGCTCATGCTGCACGCACTGCACGGCATAGCGGTCGTCCCGCAGGGCCCAGAGTTCGGAGACGTCGCCCCGGGCGAGCATGTCGCAGTCCATAAAAATCGCCCAGCCCTGGTAGCCCATTAGATGGGGCACCAGAAAGCGTGTAAATGAGAAGGCTGTGCTCTGCTTGGGATCACGTTCACGCCGGTAGAGCCCCTGGGCCTCCAGCTGCGGCGTGACCAACGGCGTGATGGCCAAAGGGGCGCTGCTGTGCTGGTAGAGGCTGTCAATCAGGACATTGGTGGCAGCCCGCTCGCGCGGGTCGTACCCAATGAAGATGGGGATGGGCTGGGTCATGGGGTTGAGGCTAAGTGCCCCCAAACGGAGCGCCCCTGCTGCACCACCGCTGCCACCTGCTGGGGCGCCGCCGCCGGGCGCTGGCCCGTCACCACAGCTCGATAGAGATCCGCCACCCGCCAGGCTTCCGTGTCGGGCTGATCCCCGAAGCGTGGGATGAGATGCAGGTGCAGATGCCGGGCCCCTTCGCCGAAGGCAATCGCATACACCCGATCACAGCCGCTGATCTGCTGCAACAACTGAGAGGCCTGCTGCACCGCTGATCCCCAGGCAACCGCTTCCTCGGCGTTGAACGCGATCGGGCCCTCCAGATGGCGCCTGGCATCAAGCAGCAGCCAGCCCTCGAGAGGGGCCGGATCGGGATGGTGCCTCAGGATCCAGAGGGGGGTGCGGGCAATCTCGAAGCGGGTCCGGGCCTCCGCATCCTGATGAATCAAGCAAACGCCGCAGGCGGTGGAGGCCATGACCAAGCGAAAGCATGCGTCAGGATCATGGTTGCAGCAGTTGGTGCACCCATGACCTTCACCCTGATCGCAGGCCCTTGTGTGATCGAGAGCCGCGATCTGGCTTTGGAGGTGGCCGAGCGGGTCAAGGCGATCGCAGAACCCCTGGGCATTCGCTACATCTTTAAGGCCAGCTTTGACAAAGCCAACCGCAGCTCCGGCGGTTCCTTCCGCGGCCCGGGTGTGGTGGAGGGGCTTGGGGTGTTGGCCGAGGTGAAGCAAACGCTTGGGCTGCCGGTGCTCACCGACATCCACGAAAGCCAGCAGGCGGCGCCGGTGGCGGAGGTGGTGGATGTGCTGCAGATTCCAGCCTTTCTCTGCCGCCAGACCGACCTGCTGCTGGCGGCCGCCGCTGCGGTGCGTGGCACCGATAAAACGATCAACGTGAAGAAGGGCCAGTTTTTGGCCCCCTGGGACATGGCCCAGGTGGTGAACAAGCTTCGGGAGGCCGGGGTGGAGAACCTCTGGCTTACGGAGCGGGGCAGCAGTTTTGGGTACAACACCCTGGTGGTTGACTACCGCGGTTTACCCCAGATGCAGGCCTTGGGGTGCCCTGTGATCTTTGATGCCACCCACTCGGTGCAGCAGCCGGGTGGTCAAGGCACCACGAGTGGGGGTCAGCGCGAATTTGTGGCGCCCCTGGCCAGGGCGGCCGTGGCCGTGGGAATCGATGGGCTGTTCATGGAGGTTCATCCCGATCCCTCCAACGCCCTGAGCGATGGCCCAAACATGGTGCCGTTGCACCGTTTGGAGCCGCTATTGCAGCAGCTGGTTGCTGTGCGGGCGGCGGTGGGTGCAGCGCCAGCTGTGAGCACCCTCTAAGGCCATGGATTTCGACGCCCTGCGTGAGGCCATCGCCTCCGACAACCCCGGCCGCGCCCGGCCGGCCTTGGCCAGCCTGGTGAACGCCACCCCGGAGCAGGCGGAGCCGTTGCTGCTGCTGGGTTTGCAACAGGACGACATGCTGTTGCGGCAGCTCAGTTGCTCTGGCCTGGGCCACAAACCCACCCCCGCCGGTTGGCAGCCCCTGGTGGACACGCTCCAAGGCGATCCGGAGGTGGCGGTGCGGGCCGAGGCGGCCAATGCCCTGGTGAGTCATGGGCTGGAGCGGGCTTGGCCCCTGTTGCTGGCCGCGTTCCAGCGGGATGCCGAGTGGCTGCTGCGCTGCAGCGTGCTCTCGGCGGTGGCGGAGCACCCTGAGATGGCCCCGGAGCTGTTGCTGCAGCTGGGTGGCCTGGCCAGTACCGATGCCGACAGCACCGTGCGGGTGGGTGGCGCTGAAATCCTGGGGCGCGTGGTGCGCGAGGCCGTGGCAGGCTCCGAGCTGGCGGACCAGGCGCGGGCTGCGCTGCTGGAGTTGCAAGAGGATTCCGATCACCGGGTGGTGGCCGCTGCCCTGAATGGGCTCAATTCCGGTTGCTAGGTTTGAAGGGTCACTAGGGGTGCCCGGCCGCGCTTGTGCGGCCCTGGGCTGAGATCACACCCTCCGAACCTGATCCGGGTCATGCCGGCGCAGGGAAGTGAGAAGAGACGCTCAGGCTGCGCCCCCCGTCTGCCGGTTCCATCGGCAGCTGTCCCGTACTCCGCCGTAGCCCGTCATGCGCAGCGCCTGGATCGAGAAGCGCAAAGGCCAATCCAACGTGTCCCAGATGCACTACGCCCGCCAGGGGGTGGTGACCGAGGAGATGGCCCATGTGGCCAAGCGGGAAAACCTGCCCGAATCGTTGGTGATGGAGGAGGTGGCCCGGGGCCGCATGATCATCCCGGCGAACATCAACCATCCCGGCCTTGAGCCGATGGCGATTGGCATCGCCTCCAAGTGCAAGGTGAACGCCAACATCGGCGCTTCCCCCAATGCCAGCGATGTGAGCGAAGAGCTGAAGAAGCTCGAGCTGGCGGTGAAATACGGCGCCGACACCGTGATGGATCTCTCCACCGGTGGCGTGAATCTCGATGAGGTGCGCACGGC
>JBIKKZ010000224.1:0-3056 GCA_044360095.1 Vulcanococcus sp.
CACCCGGGTGGCCGCGGCGCTCACCACACTCACCCGTAGCCGCCAGCCTCGCCCCAGCAGGGCGGCGGCCAGGGGCGGCCCATCGCCGGTGCCCCCCAGCAGCCAGATCAGCGGCGGCTCTGTGGGCAACCCCTGGTGCATTGGCTCCCCTTGCATCAGGATGTGGCCCCTTGTTGTTGCCCGGTCCTGTGAACCATTGCTTGCTGGAGGTGGAGGTGTTGGAGGCGCCCCAGGTGCGCTACACCCAGGACAACCAGACTCCAGTGGCGGAGATGGCCGTGCAGTTTGAGGGGCTGCGCCCCGACGATCCGCCGGGCCAGCTCAAGGTGGTGGGCTGGGGCAACCTCGCCCAGGACCTGCAGAACCGCGTTCAGGTGGGCCAGCGGCTGATGGTGGAAGGCCGGCTGCGGATGAACACCGTGACCCGTCAGGACGGCGTCAAGGAGAAGCGCGCCGAATTCACCCTGGCGCGCCTGCATCCGATTGGCGCCGGCGGCAGCTCCGCCGGCATGGGATCCGCCCCGCCGCCGATGGCGGCCGCCAGTGCCCCCGCCGCAGCACCCACCGGCGCTGCACCCGCCCGCCAGGCGGCCCCGCGCCCCACCCGTGCCGCCGCTCCCGCCGCTGCGGCCCCCGCCGCCGAGCCCCCCACCTGGAACGCCTCGCCGCTGGTGCCCGACCTGCCCGAGGGCGACGACGAGATTCCCTTCTGAGGCCGCCATCGCGTCGGTGCTTCCCACGCCGCCGCCCCGCTGATCAGGCCTGGGGGCCGCCCAGCCGCTCCTGGGCCTGCTCCAGGAGCTGACCCAGCTCCCGTTCCAGGGCCGCCAGGTCGAGCCGCAGTTCCGGCCAGCGCCCCGCATCGATCTGTTGCAACAGCCACAGGCGATCGCGGCGCAGCTGCTCCAGCAGCTCGGGCGTGGTGGGCTCCCCTGCGGCTGCGGTCGCCGGGCTTGCTGCCGCCGCAGGGCCACCGTTCTCCCCGTTGACCGAAGATGGCGCCATGGGATCTCTGACCTCGCCCGGAAGCCTAGTCACCATCGCCGGTGCCGCCCTGTCGGTGATCGGTTGGGTGGGCTACGCCACCGCCAACCCCAACCTCAGCCTGCCCACGATCTTCTACGGGATTCCGATCCTGCTGGGCGGCCTGGCGCTGAAGTCGTCCGAGTTGCCGCCGGCGGAGCTTCAGGCTCCAGATGCCGCGGTGCTGCCCCTGCGGCAGCTGCCCGCCAGCCAGACCCTGCGCAAGCTGGTGAAGGATGTGACCCGTTGGCGCTACGGCCAGAAGGCTCACCTGGAGAGCTCCCTTGAGGCCCTCAAGCTCTGGGATGAGGACGCGCCGCCCCAGTTGGTCAGCGTTACCGAATTGGCGGTGGATGGGGGCTATGGCGTCGCCCTGCGCTTCCGCACCGAAGGGGTGCCCTACCCCCGCTGGCAGGAGAAGCAGGATCGCCTCGGGCGCTTCTTCGACAAGGGCCTGCGGGCCCAGCTCTCCCAGCCGGGCAGCGGCGAGGTGCTGGTGGAGCTGCTGCCCGCCTAGGGCCGGGCTTCCCTGCCTGGATACCGTTTGTGCAACTCCCCAGCCAGCCTTGAGCGCCATCCCCGCCACCAGCGACCACAGCGATGCCCTGCGGGTGTCGGTGCTGAGTGAGGCCCTGCCCTACATCCAACGCTTCGCCGGCCGGCGGGTGGTGGTGAAGTACGGCGGCGCCGCCATGGCCCGCGAAGACCTGCGCGATGCGGTGTACCGCGACCTGGTGCTACTGGCTTCCGTGGGGGTGAAGCCCGTGGTGGTGCACGGCGGCGGCCCCGAAATCAACGATTGGCTGGCGCGGCTGAACATTGAGCCGGAGTTCCGCAACGGCCTGCGGGTCACCACCCCCGAAACCATGGATGTGGTGGAGATGGTGCTGGTGGGCCGGGTGAACAAGCACATCGTCAACGGCCTCAACCGCCTGGGGGCCAAGGCGGTGGGCCTCTGCGGCAGCGACGGTGCCCTGGTGGTGGCCCGCACCTATGGCGACGGTGCCAACGGCCTGGTGGGGGACGTGGCCGCGGTGGATCCCTCTGTGTTGCTGCCCCTGCTCGACGCCGGCTACATCCCGGTGATCTCCTCGGTGGCGGCCGACCGCTCCGGCCAGGCCCACAACATCAACGCCGACACGGTGGCGGGTGAGTTGGCGGCGGCCCTGCAGGCCGAAAAGCTGATCCTGCTCACCGACACCCCCGGCATCCTGCGCGACCGCGACGACCCCGCGTCGTTGATCCGCTCGGTGACCCTCTCCGGCGCCCGTGAGCTGATTGCCTCGGGGGTGGTGGCGGGCGGCATGACCCCCAAAACCGAGTGCTGCATCCGCGCCCTGGCCCAGGGGGTGGCGGCGGCACACATTGTGGATGGCGGCACCCCCCACGCCCTGCTGCTGGAGGTGTTCACTGACGCCGGCATCGGCACGATGGTGGTGGGCCGGGCTAGCGCCGGCCAGGCCTGAGCCCGCCGTGGCGGACGGTTTGGAGCAGGCCAGGGCGGCCCTGGAGTGTGGCGACTACGGCCGCTGCCAGCGGCTGTTGGCCCCGCTGCTGGAGCAGCACGGGGTGAGCACCACCTACGGCGCTGAGCTGCGGTTGTTGCTGGCCACGGCGCAGATGGGCCAGGGGGACACGGCGGCGGCGGCGGCCACCTGCCGCAGCCTGCGGGCCTGCCGCGACGCCAACCTGCGTGGCCAGGCCCGGGACCTGCAGGAGGTGCTCGAAGCCCCGGCGCTGCAGCGGCCGCGGGAGTGGTCGATGACCCTGCCGAGCCTGGGGGAGATGGAGCCCCTGGAGGGCCAGGTGCAAGCCATGGCCTGCCGTGGCCGCCGCCGCCTGCCGGAACCGCCGCCCCCGCCGCCCACCGGCGCCACCCGCGCCCCCCTGGGGTTTGCGCTGCTGGTGCTGGTGCTGCTGGCGCTCATGGCCCTGCTGGGGGGCTGCGTTGATCTGAACACCACCCTGCGCTTCACAGCCCCCGGTCGCCTGCAGGTGAGCCAGAGCAGCCGCTCCCTCACCGGCCAGCCCCT
>JBIKKZ010000225.1:0-3055 GCA_044360095.1 Vulcanococcus sp.
CTTGGCATCGAGCAGCGCTTCGTAGAAGGCGGTGAAGTTGAGACGCTCGGCTCCATCCTTCTTGCTGCTCACGTAGCCGCAGGCCCGCACAAGATCAGACTTGCTGACATCGCCCATCTCCTTGACTTTGGCCAGGAGGTCAGAACCGGTGAGCATCGAAAAAGAGGATTGCTGCGGCAAACATAGCGCTTTAGAGCTGCATCACCAGGGGGGCAATGGGCCATGAAGAGAGATTGCACCGCATAGCCATCTTCTGCACGCTCCCTAGGGTCCGTGCAGCACAAACCATTCACCCCAGATCCACCCCATGGCCATGCCGTTCAGCGTTGGTGAGGTATTTCTGGAAAGCGTCTCCACCGGTGTGATCACCGCCGAAGAAATCGCCTGGATCACAGCCGATCAGGCCAGCTTCGACCGCCAGGAAGAAGCCATGGTGCTGAAGTTGGGGCGCCTGCTCGACGCCGGCAACATCCAGATCGGCTGCCGCCTGCTGCAGGCCTGAGGGCCGCCGCGGCCTCAGATCAACTCTGGATGGGCGGGGTCCCCCTTGAAGGGCCCCTCCACGGCGGCGGTGATCCAACCGCCGTAAAAACCGCCGGGCTGGGGCTGCACCCGCTCGCCATCCAGCCAGCAGCCATCCATCAGGGCTGGATACAACGCAAACCAACCGGCCAGCGCCGCAAAGGCCTGGGAGGGCTCGGGGTAGCTCCACACCGCCCGCGGCAGGCGCCGCTCCCCCACCACCACGTCGAAATACCGGGCGACGCCCTTCCACTCGCAGAGGCTGCGGCCTGCCGCAGGCTGAAGCAGATCGAGCCGCATCGCCTCGGGCGGCAGGTACACCGTGGGGGGATGGAAGGTTTCCAGCACCCGCAGGCAACCGCTGCACTCCGCCAGCACCGTCCCCAGGGCCGTCACCAGCACCCGCTGGGAACCGCTCACCAAGGCCGGTGGCCGGGGATAGTCACAGGCGCGCTCCAGCGGCGGGGCCATCGCCTCAGCCGGGGATGAAGGTGCGCAGGCGGCGGGCCTCCTGGCCGGCGCGACGCTGCAGCTCAGCGGCCTCGAGGCCCTGCTCCTCCCGCAGTTGGGCGGCGATCACATCGTCCTCCAACACCGCAAAGCCCTCCGCCGCCGCCAGGGCAAGCAGTTCGGGCATCTCCAGGGGCTGCCGCAGCCGTTCGGCCAAGGCCGGCCGCTCGCGGGCATGGGCCAGGAAGGCATCCAATTGCTGCAGGCTCAAGCGTTTGATCCGAGTTGGAGCTGTCCTAACGCGCTGGAGCGGCCCCTGGGCACCGTTGGGATCCAAACTGATGCAACACACCAGGCCGCATGACCCGCATGCCCACCCTGCAGCAGCCCCGCCCCCTGCCCGATTGGATGCGCCGTGCCGGCGCCGGCATGACCGCCGCCGTGGCCGTGCTGTTTGTGGTGTTGCTGGTGCAGGTGCGGCTGCAGAGCAACCGCATCCAGCAGCTGCAGGACAAGGTCCAGACCATGGAAAACGCCAACGATCTGGAGCGCACCAATGCCCTCGAGGAGCAGCTGCGCTCCACGGTGGAGCGGCTGCAGGGCATGGAGGGGCTGGAGCAGGCGGTGCAGCGGCTCAGCGCTGAGCAGGCCAACCTCAAACTGCAGATCGGCCGTGGCAGCTACGACAGTGGCCTGCCACCGGATCTGATGCAACCCCCAGCCCTGCCGAAGCTGCCCAACGGCCAGTAGCCCCCTCAGGCGCCTGGGCCCTCAGCCCTTGACGGCATCACCGCTGGCGCTGGGCAGGATGTAGCGCTGCAGGCCAATGAACAGCAGCAGCACCGGCAGGATCGACACCACCGCACCGGCGGCCACCAGGCGCCAGTCGAGCGAGAAGCTGCTGGCCAGCTGCTGCAGCCCCAGGGGCAACGTGTAGAGCTTGGGGTCGTCGAGGATCACCAGGGGCCAGAGGAAATCGCTCCAGGTGCCGATGAACACGAACATCGCCAGGGTGATCAGATCCGCCCGGGCCGCCGGCAGCATCACGTTCCACCATTCCCCCACGGGGCTGCAGCCATCGATGCGGGCCGCCTCCTCCAGCTCCACCGGCACGCCAGCAAAACTCTGCCGCAGCAGGTAGATGCCGAAGGCAGTGGCCGCCTGGGGAATGATCAACGCCCACAACGTGTTGCGCAGCCCCAGCTGCACCATCAGCAAATACAGCGGAATCATCACCACCTGAAAAGGGATCAGGATGGTGGCCACCACCAGGGCCAGCACCAAGCCGCGGCCGGCGAAGCGCATCCGCGCCAGGGGATAGGCCGCCAGGGAGCAGAACAGCAGGTTGGCCAGCACCGCCAGGGCGCTCACCACGGTGCTGTTGAGCAGATACCCCAGCATCGGGTTGTCGTTGAACAACCGCCGGTAGGCATCCAGGCTCGGTTGGCTCGGCAGCAGCGCCGGCGGCACGGTGAAGATGTCCTCAGTGGGGCCCTTCAGGGAGGTGCTCACCAGCCAGAACAGCGGCACCAGCAGCGCCAGCGCCAACAGCAACAGCACGGCCAGCTGCAGGGCGCTGGCCGCCAGGCTGCGGGAACGGCCGCTGATCGGCTCCGCCATCAGAGCCGCGGCCGGTCGGTGGGGGCCAGATCACCCACCGGTAGCGGCGCCTTCTGGGGATGCAGGGGGGAGCGCTGGCTGCCGGCCACCAGGCGGTTGAGGGCGTTCACAAAGGCCTGGGCTGCGGCCACCACGATGTCGGTGTCGGCGGCATGGCCGGAATAGAGCACCCCATCGGCCCGCAGGCGGATGGTCACCTCCCCCATGGCGTCGATGCCCTCGGTGACCGACTTCACTGCAAACTCCACCAATTCATTGGGCACCCGCGCCAGCTGGTTGAGCGCCTGACACACCGCATCCACCGGGCCCGTGCCGATGGCCGCCTGGGTGAGCTCCGCCCCATCGCTGTTGAGCAGCGTGACCGTGGCGGTGGGCTGCAGGTTGGTGCCGGTGCTCACCTGCACCAGCTTGAGGCTGTAGCGGGCCTGGGCCTGCTGCTGCACCTGCTCGCTGACGATCGCCT
>JBIKKZ010000226.1:0-3051 GCA_044360095.1 Vulcanococcus sp.
CTTCGGCTTCCCGGATCAAACGATCGTGTGGGACGGCTCGGCCGTCGAGACCACCTACCGCGTGCTGCTGGAGCAGCAGAGCACCCCCCTGCCCTGGCGCACGGCCGACCTCTCCAACGGCTTCTGCCAAGGGTTGCCCCGGGGCAGCTGCGGCGCTAGCGCCGCCCCCCGCTGGCCGCAGCGGGGCTCCAGCATCCGCGGCCTGTGGTAGCTGGGCCTGGCGCCCTCAGGCCCTCTGGATCCGGCTAATGTCATTGACATCAGTTCAATGCCGGGTCCCCGGAGTTGGCCATGGTTCAGGTCACGGCTCGGTTGCCCGATGCGCTTGGGGTTGAGCTGGATGCCGCCGCGAAGCAACTCAACCGCTGCCGGGCCGACATCATTCGCCAGGCGATCGAGTACTACCTCGACGACGTGGAAGATCTGCGCCAAGCGGTGGACACCCTGAAGGATCCGGCTGATCCGGTGTTGGATTGGGCGGAGGTGCGCGATGCGCTGCTCGCTGCGGATTAAGCGTTCGGCAGCCAAAGCCTTAGCAGCCATCCCCAAGCCAGAGCGTGAGCGGCTGATCACGGCGATCGACAGGCTCTGTGACACCCCGGCGGCGGGGTCGGCGCTGAAGGGTGAATACGAGGGCCTGCGGCGGCTGCGGGTGGGCCGCTACCGGGTGGTTTACGAATGGCAGCGCCGTGAGCTGGTGGTGCTGGTGATCCGCATTGGCCGCCGCCGCGAGGTCTACCGCTGATCGCGTGGTGCCCCCTGTGAATGGCGGCGGCGGCCCGTGGTAAATCAAATCCGGCTGGCAACCAGGCCGGGGGTCTAGCAATCTGGTGAATGCAGCGGACTCATAATCCGCCTTAGGCGAGTTCGATCCTCGCGACCCCCATTTCCCTTCTGACGCGGCCGTTGTTCTGATGCGACTGTTGCTGCCGGCGGCGTTGCTGTTCCTGCTGGCCTTCTTCGCCGCCTCGGAATTCGCCCTGATTCGCCTGCGCCCTTCGCGGGTGCAGCTGCTTGAGGAGGATGGCGCCCCCGGGGCCACGGCGGTGGCCCGGTTGCAGCGGCGTCTGCGGCGGGCCCTGGTGGCCACCCAGTTGGGCATGACCCTGGCGCTTCTCGCACTGGGCTGGACCGGCCGCGGCCTGGCGGAGCGCTGGGGGCAGCAGGCCGGTGCCCCCCAACAGCGTTGGCTGGATCTGGCCGTGTTTGTGGCCCTGGTGTTGTTCGCCACCCTGCTGGGGGGGCTGCTGCCCAAGGCCTGGGTGCTGCACCGGCCGGAGGCCACTGCCCTCAAGCTGGCGCCGCTGTTGGAGGCCCTGCAACGCACCCTGGCGCCGCTGCTGGTGGTGGTGGAGCGGCTCGGCGATGGCCTTTTGCGCCTGATGGGCCTCCCCCGCAACTGGGATCAGCCGGTGCCGGCCCTGTCGGCCAACGAGCTGGAAACGCTGATCGAATCCAACAGCGTGGTGGGGTTGATGCCCGATGAGCGCGACATGCTCGAGGGTCTGTTCTCCCTGCGCGACACGCCGGTGCGGGAGGTGATGGTGCCGCGCTCCGGCATGGTCACCCTGCCGCTGGAGGTGCGGTTCGCCGAGCTGATGGAGGCGGTGCACAGCACCAACCACGCCCGCTTCCCCGTGATTGGCAGCTCCCTCGATGACGTGCGCGGCCTGCTCGACCTGCGCAGCCTCGCCGAACCCATCGCCAAGGGGGAGCTGCGCAGCGATTCCCCCCTGGCGCCCTACGTGAGCCCGGTCACCAAGGTGCAGGAGACCACCCCCCTGGCGGAGCTGTTGCCGGTGATCCGCAGCGGCCAGCCGCTGCTGGTGGTGGTGGATGAGCACGGCGGCACCGAGGGGCTGGTGACCGTGGCCGACCTCACCAGCGAAATCGTGGGCGACGAAGACGACCCGGAAAACCCGGAGGACGACCTGCAGCAGCTGCAGGAGCACAGCTGGTTGGTGGCGGGCGACCTGGAGATCTATGAGCTCAACCGCGAGTTGGGCCTGCAGCTGCCCGAATCCGATGAGCACCACACCCTGGCGGGATTCCTGCTGGAGCGGCTGCAGCACATCCCTGCTCCGGGCGAGAGCTTGCGCTGGAAGGGGCACCAGTTTTTGATCCTGGCCATGGACGGCCCGCGCATCGAGCGGGTGGAGATCACCCGCCGGCCGCAGGAGCCAGCCGTTGAAGAGGAGCCCTGATCCCCGATAATCGGTGCGCCCGTTGGCCAACGCCATGCAGCCCGTTCGCGTTGGAGTCATCGGCATCGGCAACATGGGCTGGCACCACGCCCGGGTGCTGAGCCTGCTCAAGGATGCGGAGCTGGTGGGGGTGGCCGACCCCGACCCCAAACGCGGCCAGCTGGCGGTGGAGCAGTTCGGCTGCCAGTGGTTTGCCTCCTACGAGGAGCTGCTGGGCCAGGTGGAGGCGGTGTGCATCGCCGTGCCGACCCTGCTGCACCACCGCGTGGGCATGGCCTGCTTCAACGCCGGTGTGCACGTGCTGATCGAGAAACCGATCGCCGCCAGCCAGGAGGAGGCCGCCGAGCTGATCAGGGCCGCCGATGCGGCCGGACGGCTGCTGCAGGTGGGCCACATCGAGCGCTTCAACCCGGCCTTCCGCGAGCTGGTGAAGGTGGTGGCCAATGAGCAGGTGGTGGTGCTGGAGGCCCGCCGCCACAGCCCCAACCCCGACCGCGCCAACGACGTGTCGGTGGTGCTGGATCTGATGATCCACGACATCGACTTGGTGCTGGAGCTGGCCGGTGCGCCGGTGGTGCGCTTGGCGGCGGCGGGTGGCCGCAGCGCCGAAGGCCCGATCGACTACGTGAACGCCACCCTCGGCTTCGCCAACGGCGTGGTGGCCAGCCTCACCGCCAGCAAGATGGCGCACCGCAAGATCCGCAGCCTCTCGGCCCACTGCCGCAGCGCCTTGGTTGAGAGCGATTTCCTCAACCGCAGCCTGCAGATCCACCGCCGCAGCCACCAGTCGTTCAGCGCCGACCACGGGGAGCTGCTTTACCGCAATGACGGCTTCATCGAGGAGGTG
>JBIKKZ010000227.1:0-3046 GCA_044360095.1 Vulcanococcus sp.
CAGCTCCCCCACGGCGGCATCCGAGGGGTGACCGTGCAGCTGCTCGCGCCAGAGACGTCCATCGGGATGCAGCACCACCAGCACCGCCCCTTCCGCCTCCACCAACCGGGAGGCCACCAGCGGCACCAACTCCAGGAAGCGGCCGAGGTTGGTGAAGCTGCGCAGGGCAAAGCCCAGGGAGGAGAGCAGCTCCTGGTTGCGGTGCTGCTCACGGCTGAGGCTGTCCAGCAGCTGCCGCAGCGAGGTGATGGCCGTGAGCGGCCGTGTGGCGCTGGGGCGCTCCACTGAGCGGCCACGAAGTGCCCGCAAGATAGCGGTGATTGGCGTTGACGCCGGGGCCTAACGGGCCAGCAGCGCCTCCACAAATTCGAAGCTGTTGAAGGGCCGCAGGTCGCGGATGCCCTCGCCGGCGCCGATGAAGCGGATCGGCAGGCCGGCCTCGGATGACACCGCCAGGGCCACACCACCGCGGGAGCTGCCGTCAAGCTTGGTGAGCACCACGCCAGTCAGGCCGGCGGCTTGGGCGAAGGCCATGGCCTGCTTGAGGCCGTTCTGCCCCTGGCTGGCATCAAGCACCAACAGCGACTGCACCAGCGCGTCGGGGGCCAGCTTGTCGACGATGCGGCGCACCTTGGAGAGCTCCTCCATCAGGTTGTGTTTGGTCTGCAGGCGGCCGGCGGTGTCCACCAGCACCAGGTCGGTGCCCTTGGCCTGGGCGGCACCGATGGCGTCGTAGACGACGGCGGCGGGGTCAGCGTTGGCGGAGGGGTTGGACACCACGGCCACGCCGCTGCGTTCCCCCCACACCTGCACTTGCTGCACCGCCGCGGCCCGGAAGGTGTCAGCCGCGGCGATCAGGCAGCTGTAGCCGCTGCGGGTCGCCAGGTTGGCCAGCTTGCCGAGGGTGGTGGTCTTGCCGACGCCGTTCACCCCCACCATCAGCCACACGTTGAGGCGGCCGCGCTCGGGGGCCAGCAGGGTGGCGCCGCTGGCCTTGATGGGGGTGTCCAGCAGGTTGCGCAGCTGCTGCTTGAGGAAACGGATGCCTTCTTCCGGTTCCACCACCTCCTCGTTGAGGCGCTTGCGCAGGGCTTCGAGCACCTGGTCGGTGGCCTGCACGCCCACATCGGCGCGCAACAGCAGGGTTTCCAGGTCGTCGAGCACCTCGGGGGTGAGGGGGTCGTCGCCGAGGTTCTCCAGCAGCTGCGTGACAAACCCCTGTCGGGTCTTCTCCATGCCGCGGCGCAGGCGGCCCAGCCAATCGATCTCCTCCAGGGAGATCTGATCGAGCTGGCGGCCCTGGGCGGCCAGCACCTCCGCCGACCAGGTGAAGTCGTCATCGAAGGCACCCAGCTGGGGGGCCGCCTCATCGGCCGGGGCAGCGGTGGCACTGGCAGTGGTGGCGGTGGCCGCAGGGGCGGCAACCGGCTCGGGGGTGTCGATCGCCCGCTCCAACAGCTCCTGCTGCCGCTGGGCCCGCTGGGCAGCGGCCTGCTCCAGCAGCGAGGGGCCAGCTGGGGACTCTTGCGCGAGCACCGTTTCCGAAATCTGTACAGCTCGTACAGCGTCCGTACGGCGTCCAGGCTGTACAGAATCGGCGGAAGCATCCGGCGATGACAGTGCCTGGGGCTGGGTCTCGGCCTCAGGCTCCGACTCTCGCTCCGGCGCCACCTGCTCAAGCTTCTCCGCCTCCTGCTGCGCCTTCAGGCGGGCATAGGCCTGCCGTGCCCACTCCAAGGCGTCCTGATCCACCCCGGGCGCGGCGGCGGCCTCAGGCTCGGCAGCTCCCGCAAGAGGAGCGTCGCTCGGCTCCGGGGTCTCCCCGTCCTCCGGGGCCGCGCTGCGGGTGAACCAGTCGTAAACCATGGCCGGCGGACCTAACGCTGCGCCGCTGCGCTGGTGAACCGCCGCAGCACGCCGTTGATCATGCGCCGGCCCTGCTCATCGCTGTACCGGTTGGCCAGCTCCACCGCCTCGTTGCAGGCAACGGCGGCGGGGGTGTGGAACTGCTCAATCTCCACCGCCGCCAGGCGCAGGATGTCGCGGTCGATGCGGGGCAGGCGGGTGAGCCGCCAGCCCTCCATCACCGCATCCAGCCGCTGATCCAGATCGGCGCGGCTTTGCAACACGGCCCGGGTGCGCTCCACGGCGGCGCGCCGGATCTCCTCCTGGTCGCAGAGCATCAGCAGCCGCGGCAACTCCAGGCTGGCGGAAAGGCGATTCAGCCCCTGCTCAGCGTGGGCCAGGCCGTCCTGCAGGTGCTGGCGCACCCGCGGCAGCTGCTCGGCGCTGCCTTGATCCTGCAGTTCGCTGTCGAGCAGCTGCTGCTGGGCCTCCTGCAACTCGTTGGCGGCCTGGTCGAGGGCCTCGCGCACATGGTGGCTCAGGGTGACCAACGCCTGCTGCAGCAGGCCCGCCAGATCCGATTCGGCCGTAGGGGGCTGCCCGGCAGCCGCTGACGCTCGGTCACTCACCTGGCCCAGCATCAACAGGGCCAGTTCGCGGGCAACGGTGCGGCTCTGCATCAGGCCTTGTTGGAGGGCAGGGGGGAGTAGGCCGGAGCCCGCAGCTGAGCCAACAGGCTCGAGAAGCTGCGGCTGGCGGGGGTTTCGCGTTCGTCGGGGTTCACGATGCCGGCGGAAATGATCGTGCGGAAGGCATCCTCCACCGACAGATCGAGATCCTTCACCGAGCCCTCCGGCACCACGGCATACCAGCCGGTGGTGGGGTTGGGGGCGGTGGGAATGAACACGCTCAACATCGGCTTGTCAAAGCCGGCGGAGAGGCTGGCGCCCAGCACGCCGGTCACGAACCCCAGGGCATACAGGCCCTCGCGGGGGTACTCCACCAGCACCACGCGCCGGAAGCGGCTGGAGTTGTCCCGCAGGAAGGTTTCCAGCAGCTGCTTGAGCGTTTTGTACACCGATCCCGCCACGGGGATGCGCTGCAGGGTGCCCTCGCCAAATTCCAGCAACCAACGGCCCACGATGTTGCGGGCCATCAGGCCGATCAACAGGATCGCCAGCAACGGCACCAGCAGCCCGAG
>JBIKKZ010000041.1:0-9761 GCA_044360095.1 Vulcanococcus sp.
GGGCGCGGGGCGACCGGGTGGCGCGGGGCGGGTCAACCGCCAGCAGCGGCTCCGGGTCGCTGGGGAGGCGACGCAGCTCCCGCAGCAGCAGCTCCTCGGTGAGGCCCTGGTCTGCCAACAGGGCGCCCCCCAGCCGGGGCTCCTCCAACAGGGCCAGCAGCACATGGGGCACATCCAGCAGCCGCGAACCCCAGGCCTGCCGGCGGCGATCCGCCTGCTCCAACAGATCCTCCAGGGCCTCGCCGATGAACAGCTCACGGCCGGCCCCGGCGGGCTGCTCACCGCACCAGTCATCGAGGCCGTCCAGCAGGCGGTTGAGGTCGATGGGCAGCGGGTCGATCCAGGCGGAAAAACGCCGATCGTTGAACAGGGCCTGGAGCAGATGCTCCACATCCATCTGGCCATGGCGCCAGCGGCGGGCCTGCTCCTGGCTGGCCAGCAGCAGATCCCAGGCGGCCTCGCTGAACCGATCCGGATCGCTGGTGAGGCTGGCGGCGGCGGGGGCGTCAGCGCGCATGGGATCGCGAGCTCTGCTCGATCAGTTCCACCTTGTAGCCGTCCGGATCCTCCACGAAGGCAATCACGGTGGTGCCGTTCTTCATCGGGCCGGGCTCGCGCACGATGCGGCCGCCCTTGGCGCGCATCTGATCACACACCGCTGCGATGTCGTCCACGCCGATGGCGATGTGGCCATAGCCGCTGCCGATCTCATAGCTGGGGGTGTCCCAGTTGTGGGTGAGCTCCAGCACGGCGGTGTCGGCCTCCTCGCCGTAGCCCACGAAGGCCAGGGTGAAGCGCCCGCCGGGGTAGTCCTTGCGGCGCAGCAGCCGCATGCCCAGCACCTCGGTGTAGAAGGCGATGGAGCGCTCCAGGTCGCCGACCCGCAGCATGGTGTGGAGCAAACGCATGGCCGCAGCCGGGGCGATCAAGGGCCGGCTGCATTCTGACCAGAGCTGACGGTTCGGTGCCAACGGGCACAGGAACCCGGGAGGGGGCGACCCATAGGATCGCCCTCAGGTTTATCCGACGTGCGAGACAGCCGCTGTGATCGACACCCTCGACCTTGTCATCGACACCATCGTGGCCCGGGAGGTGCTCGATTCGCGCGGCACCCCCACGGTGGAAGCGGAGGTGATGCTGGAGGGGGGCGCCAGCGGGCGGGCCATCGTGCCCAGCGGCGCCAGCACCGGCGCCCACGAGGCCTGTGAGCTGCGCGATGGCGGCAGCCGCTACGGCGGCAAAGGGGTGCTGCAGGCGGTGAGCAACGTGGAGGAGAAGATCGCACCGGCCCTGTGCGGCCTCAGCGCCCTCGACCAGGGCACCGTGGATGCCGCCATGCTCGAGCTGGACGGCAGCGACAACAAAAGTGCCCTGGGGGCCAACGCCATCCTGGCGGTGAGCCTGGCCACCGCCAGGGCGGCCGCCAATGGCGTCGGCCTGCCGCTCTACCGCTACCTGGGGGGGCCGATGGCCACCCTGCTGCCGGTGCCGCTGATGAACGTGATCAACGGCGGCGCCCACGCGGCCAACAGCCTGGATTTCCAGGAGTTCATGCTGGTGCCCCACGGCGCCCCCACCTTCCGCGAAGCCCTGCGCATGGGCACGGAGGTGTTCCACACCCTCAAGGGCCTGCTCAAGGACAAAGGGCTCAGCACCGCCGTGGGCGATGAGGGCGGCTTCGCCCCCGACCTGGGCAACGTTGAGGCCGGAGAGCTGCTGGTGCAGGCGATCGAAAAGGCCGGTTACCGCCCCGGCGACCAGATCTCCCTGGCACTGGATGTGGCCAGCACCGAGTTTTTCAAGGACGGCCGCTACGCCTTCGCCGGCGGCAGCTACAGCAGCGCCGACATGGTGGATCAGCTGGCCCAGCTGGTGAACCGCTTCCCGATCATCTCGATCGAGGACGGCGTGGCCGAAGACGACTGGGACGGCTGGGCCCTGCTCACCGAAAAGCTAGGCAAAACCGTGCAGCTGGTGGGCGACGACCTGTTCGTGACCAACAGCGCCCGCCTGCAACGGGGCATCGACCTGGGGGTGGCCAACTCGATCCTGATCAAGGTGAACCAGATCGGTTCGCTCACCGAAACCCTGCAGGCCATCGACCTGGCGGGCCGCGCCGGCTACACCAGCGTGATCTCGCACCGCTCCGGCGAAACGGAGGACACCACCATCGCCGACCTGTCGGTGGCCACCCGAGCCGGCCAGATCAAGACCGGCTCCCTCAGCCGCAGCGAGCGCGTGGCCAAGTACAACCAGTTGCTGCGCATCGAAGACGAGCTGGGCAGCCAGGCGGTCTATGCCGGCGCCGAGGACCGGGGCCCCCGCGGCAAGGCCTGATCGGGCCAGCCCTCAGGCCCCAGCGCCCGGGAGCTTGTCGATGCGGCCATCCCGCTTGAGGCGGGCCTGAAGTTTCAGCCAGCTGAGCCCCACCGGCAGCCCCAGCACCAGCGGCACCGCCGTGAGGGCCGGGCGCGCGCTGGAGGCCAGCAGGGCCGCCGCCACCGCCAGGGCCCCCAGCAGCACCGCTTGGCCGGCGCTCTGCTGGCTCAGCGCCAGCCGGCGCAGCAGACGGTCGGTTTCACCGGCGCGGATCTGCACCTGCAGGTCGCCTTGCTCGATGCGGGACAGGCTCTCCTCGAGGCGCTGGGGTAGCCCCAGGGCGCGGCTGCCCACCTCCACCGCCTGGCGGCCCAGCTGGTTGAGCAAGTCGTTGGGGCTGTTGCCACTGGCACTCATCAGCGGAAGCAGGTAGGGGCGGGCAATTGCCACGAGGCTAAAGCTGGGGTCGAGGCTGCGGCCGACCCCCTCAAAGGTGGAGAGGGCCCGCATCACGAAGATCAGCTCCGGCGGCAAGCGGAACGGTTGCCCGTAGACGAGGTCGTAAAGGTCGCCGGAGAGCTTCTCCAGCACATTCACCGAGAAGGGTGGCGTGAGCGCTTCGGTGAGCATCACCCGCACCAGGCGCCGCACGGGTCCCGGATCGATGTCGGCGGCGATCACCCCGGCGGCCTGCAGCTCCCGCACCAAGGAGGCGGCATCGCGGGCGGCGGCGGCGGTCACCATGCGCCCCAGGCGGCCGCGCAACCGCTGCGACAGGCTGCCGACCATGCCGAAGTCGTAGTAGATCAGCGCCCCATCCCGGGCCACCGCCAGGTTGCCGGGGTGGGGGTCGGCGTGGAAAAAGCCGAAACGCACCAGCTGCTGCAGGTAGCTGGCGGCGCCCTTTTCCGCCACGGCCGCGGGATCGATGCCCGCCTCGAGGATCGCCGCACGGTCGGTGATCTTGATGCCGGGCACGTAGTCGAGGCAGAGCACCCGGCGGGTGGTGAGCTCCCAGACCACCGCCGGAATGCGGATGCCGGGGTCGTCGAGAAATTGCTGGCGGAAGCGGGCGGCGTGCTCAGCCTCGAGGCGGAAATCCAACTCCCGCAGCAGCACCCGGCGGCACTCCTGGGCGATCGACACCCAATCGCGGCCCGCCCCCCAACGGGGATGACGCTGCAGCACCACCGCCACCTGCTGCATCACCTCCAGATCGAGGCGGAACAGCCGCTCCAGGCCGGGGCGTTGGATCTTGAACACCACCTGGCGGCCGCTGCGCAGGCTGGCGCGGTGCACCTGGGCCAGGCTGGCGGCCCCCAGGGGCTCGGGCTCGATGTCGACGATCTCGGCGCAACGGCTCCCCAGCTCCTGCTCCAACAGCAGCTGGGCGGTGTCGAAGGGGAAGGCGGGAACGCTGTCCTGCAGGCGGGAGAGCTCCTCCACCCAGCTGGCGGGCAGCACATCCGGCCGGGCGGAGAGCAGCTGGCCCAGCTTGATGAAGGCCGAGCCGAAGCTCAGCAGCTGGCCGGTGAGCCAACGGGCCCGGCGCCGCTGCCGCTGGGCCCGCCGCTCGGGGGTGACACCGCCGGGGTAGCTGAAGGCGCGGCTGTCCCACCACAGCCACACCACCAGCAGGAGCACCGCCCGCCAGATGCGCAGGGCGCGGCCGCTGTTGCGCAGGCTCTGAATCGGCCCTGCCGGCATCAGGGCTGATCCTCCAGGCGGCGCGTCAGCCGGGCCACCTGGGCCCGCAGGGCATCGATCTGCCGTTGGGGGTCGGCGGCCTGGGCCTGCGGCACGCCGTCGGCGCTCAACCCGCCTGCCCCCTGGCCATCCACCACCAAGCCATCCTCCATGGGGACATCGCTCCGCTCCAGCCGTTCCGCCTCCAGCTCCACCTCCTCGCGAAACAGGTCCCACTCTTGGCGCAACCGCTCGGGGGCGTCCTGGGCGAGCACGGCCAACTCGGCGGCGGCATCAGCCAAACCGCTGCCCAGACGGGCCGAGAGGCGATTGAGAGCCGCCTGCAACAGGGTCTGCGGTTGGGTCATGGCACTCAGCGCGGCAGGGCAGGGGGCGCGGTGGGCGCCGCATCGGGCAGGGCCGGGGCCGGCGGCGGCCCATCCAGGGGCTGCTCGGGCAACGGCTGCAGCTGATCGGCCTGGCGCAACTCCGCCTCCAACCGTTTGGCCTCCTCGGCCTGGCGCTTGGCCTGCTCCTGTTGCTGCCGCTGCAGCTCCTGCAGTTCCAGATCGGCGCGGATCTCCGCTTCGGCATCACCAAAGCGGAGCCGCAGGCTCTCGAGGCTGGTGCCCGGGAACACCTGCACATCGAAGCCGTTGCCGAAACGAATCAGCTCACCCACGTTGAGCCCCAACAACCGCTGGGTGGCCCCATAGGCCAGGGCAAAGCAAAACCCCGTCACCAGTGGGCCGGCCCAGATCGGGCGCCTGGGGCTGGCGGTTGCCGGCGGCGCGCTGGTTCCGGCCTTGGCCATCTGCACGGAGCCTGGGGAGCTCGACTCTAGGCAGCGCCTAGGTGGTGTAGTCGGCGTTGATGCGCACGTATTGGTCGGAGAGGTCGCAGCCCCAAGCGCAGCCGCGGCCCGGGCCATGCCCGACCACCAGGCGGATCAGCACCGTGTCGTCCTGGAGGTAGGCGCCGGCGGCGCGGTCCCGCATGTATGCGGAGGCGGCGGGGCGGTCAAAGGGCAGGGGCTGGCCCGCCGCCATCAACTGGTGATGCCCAAGCCACAGGGCCACGGCATCGGGATGCATGGGCACCCCGGCGCGGCCGGCGGCGGCCACGATGCGGCCCCAGTTGGGGTCGCGGCCATGCACGGCGCACTTCACCAACGAGGAGCCGCAGATGGTGCGGGCAATGGCGCGGGCGCCGGCATCATCAGCGGCCCCCTCCACCTGCACCTCCATCAGGCAGGTGGCCCCCTCGCCGTCCCGGGCGATCGCCTTGGCCAGGTGCTGCGACACCGCCGTCAGGCCGGCCTCCAGCGCCTCCAGGTGCTCGGGGCCCAGGGGTTCACCGGCTGCAAACGCCAGGTACGTGTCGTTGGTGCTGGTGTCGCCGTCCACCGTGATCGCATTGAAGGAGCGATCCACCGCGCGGCGCACCATCCCCTGCCACACCTCCGCCGGCACGCCGGCATCACAGGTGAGGTAGCCCAACATCGTGGCCATGGTGGGGTGGATCATTCCCGACCCCTTGGCCATGCCGCCGATGCGCACGGGGCGCCCGCCCAGGTTGGCTTCCAGGGCGATCTGCTTGTCGATCAGGTCAGTGGTGAGGATGGCGCCGGCGGCGGCCGCACCGCCCTCGGGCCCGAGGGCCGCCACCAGGGGATCCAACCCCGCCAGCAGGGTGTCCATGGGGATCGGCACGCCGATCACCCCGGTGGAGCAGATCAGCACCTCCTCGGCGGCCAGCCCCAGGCGATCCGCCAGGGCCTGGGTGGCGCGCAGGCTGTCGATCAGGCCGCGGTCGCCGGTGCAGGCATTGGCCTGGCCGGAATTGGTGAGCACCGCCCGGGCCCGGCCACCGCTGACGGCCAACCGCTCGGCGCAGAGGTCCACGCAGGCGGCCCGCACCAGCGAGGTGGTGAAGGTGCCGGCACACACGGCGCCCTCGGGGGCCAGCAGCAGGGAAAGATCGGGCTTGCCGGAGGCCTTCAGGCCGGCGGTGACGGCCGCCGCCTCGAAGCCCCGGGGGGCCGTGACACCGCCGGCGATCGGGGTCCAGGGATTGCTCACGGGGGCCATGGATGCTGGGGGAATCCTGCCGGTTGAAGGGATCTGCGCTACGTAGGTTGGACCCGCAGCGCAGGCGGCCCAGCCATGACCCAGGTGTCCGGCGCCCGCTGGCCAGGCCCCCAACGCCGCATTGGACTCACCGGCGGCATCGCCAGCGGCAAGAGCACCGCAGGGCGCTGGCTGGCGCAGCAGGGCCTGCCGCTGCTGGATGCGGACGTGGTCGCCCGGGAGGCCCTGGCGGCGGGGAGCCCCGGGGCCAAGGCGGTGCTGGAGCGCTTTGGTGAGCGGGTGCGGGCCAGCGGCACCACTGACGCTGCAGCCACGGTGGACCGTGCCGCCCTCGGGCAGATCGTGTTCAGCGATGGGGCCGAGCGCCGCTGGCTGGAGCAGCTGGTGCATCCGCTGGTGCGGCAGCGGTTTGCGTCGGAACTGGAGGCGCAAGCGGCAGCACCGGCGGTGGTGCTGATGATCCCCCTGCTGTTTGAAGCCGGCCTGGAGGGGCTATGCAGCGAAATCTGGCTGGTGGATTGCGACGAAGCCCAGCAGCTGCAGCGGCTGATGGCGCGCGATCAGCTCAGCGCAGCGGATGCCGCAGCGCGGCTGGGGGCCCAATGGCCCCTAGCCCGCAAACGGGAGCTGGCCGATCGCCTGCTCGACAACCGGGGCGGAGCCGAGGCCCTGGAACCTCAGTTGCGGGAGGCCCTGGGGGCGATCAGCCCTGCAGCTTCTGGTTGAGGATCTGGTTGGCCAGCTTGGGGTCGGCCTTGCCGCCGGTTTTCTTCATCAACTGCCCCACGAAGAAGCCCTGCAGCTTGGTTTTGCCGCCGCGGAAGGCCTCCACCTCCTCGGGGTGGGCCGCCAGCAGCTCCTCCACGATGGCGGTGATGGCAGCGGGGTCGCTGATCATCCCCAGGCCCCGCTGCTCCACGATCGCCTTGGGGGATCCGCCCTGCTCCAACAGCTCCGGCAGGATCTCCTTGGCGATCTTGCCGCTGATGGCACCGCCATCGATCAGCTGCACCATCTCGGCCAGCTGTTCGGGGCGGAACGGCAACGCGGCGAAGCTGAGCCGGTTGGCATTCACATGGGCGGCGATGTCGCCGGTGATCCAGTTGGCCAGGCCCTTGGCATCGGCGCCGGCGGCCACCGCGGCCTCGAAGTAATCGGCCATGGAGCGCTCGTCGGTGAGCACCCGGGCGTCGTACGGGGAGAGGCCCAGGGTTTCGGCGTAGCGGTGGCGCTTGGCGGCGGGCAGCTCCGGCAGCTCAGCGCGCCAGGCCTCCCGCTGGGCGGGGCTCACCTCGATCGGCCCCAGGTCGGGATCGGGGAAATAGCGGTAGTCGCTGGCGCCCTCCTTGCCGCGCATGCTCTTGGTGAGCTGCTTGCCCTCATCCCAGAGGCGGGTTTCCTGCACCACCGGCTCACCGGCCTCGTAGGCCTTGATCTGCCGTTGGATCTCGTACTCACACGCCTTCTGGATGGCGGAGAACGAGTTCATGTTCTTGATCTCCACCTTCGTGCCGAAGGGGGCGTCCGGGCCGCGCCGCACGGAGATGTTGACGTCGCAGCGCAGGGATCCCTCCTGCATGTTGCCGTCGCTCACCCCCAGATAGCGCATGATCCGGCGGATCTCGGAGGCATACTCCGCCGCTTCACGGCCGGTGCGCAGGTCGGGCTTGCTGACGATCTCCGCCAGGGCCACACCGGCGCGATTGTAGTCCACCAGCGAGTGGGTGGAGCCCGCCAGGCGGTCGCTGCCGGCATGCACCAACTTGCCGGCGTCCTCCTCCATGTGCAGCCGCTCAATGCCGATGCGCTTGAGGTAGGTGTCCTTGCCCTTCTCCGCCACCTCCACCTCGATCCAGCCGTCTTCGGCGATCGGCTCGTCGTATTGGGAGATCTGGTAGTTCTTCGGCAGGTCGGGATAGAAGTACTGCTTGCGGTCGAACTTGCTGTGCTCGGCGATGTTCAGATTCAGGGCCATGGCGGCCTTCACCGCAAACTCGAGCACCTTCTGATTCAGCACCGGCAGGGTGCCCGGCAGGCCGCACACCACCGGGTCGATGTGGGTGTTGGGGTCGTCGCCGAAGGCGGTGGAGGCCGCCGTGAAGATCTTGCTGTTGGTGCCCAGCTGCACGTGGGTTTCCAGACCGATCACGGCTTCCCAGGCGGCCTCAGCAGCCATCACTCACACTCCATGCCTGGGGGGATCCTATGGAAAGGGCCCCGGCCCTCTGGGCCCCTCAGCTGAAACACTGAGGCAACAACGCCCCACCGCCCCCATGGCTCCGGCCCCCGGCCCACCGGTGCTGATCCTTGGCGGCGGCCTGATGGGGCTGGCCATCGCCCACCAACTGGCCCGCCGCGGCCGCCCGGTGGAGGTGCTCAGCCGGCGGCGCAGTGAAGCGGCGGGCTTTGTGGCGGCCGGCATGCTCGCCCCCCACGCCGAGGGGCTCAGCGGACCGCTGCTGCAGCTGGGGCAGGCCAGCCTGGAGCGCATTCCCGCCTGGGTGGAGCAGATCGAGGCCGACAGCGGCCTGGCCTGCGGCCTGCGGCCCTGCGGCATCGTGGTGCCCTTTGCCACGGCGGCCGAGCGCGACGCCTACCCCACCGCAGCCTGGGGAGAAGCGCTGGAGCGCGATGGCCTGGAGCGGGAGGTGCCGGGCATCGGCCCCCGCTGGCGGGCGGGGCTGCTGTTTGAGCAGGACGGCCAGATCGACAACCGCCGCCGGCTGATGCGCGCCCTGGAGCGGGCCTGCGCCGGGCTGGGGGTGCGGTTCCAGGAGGGGGTGGAGGTGCTGGGCCTGCGGCGGCGCCATGGGCGCCTGGAGGGGGTGCAACTGCGCGATGCCGAAGGCGAGTTGCAGGAGCGGCCGGCGGAGCAGGCCGTGCTCTGCTGCGGGGCCTGGAGCAGCCAGCTGCTGCCGGAGTTGCCCATCCAGCCGGTGAAGGGGCAGATGTTGTCGCTGCAGGGGCCGCGCCAGGCCCTGCGGCGGGTGATCTTCGGGCCCGGCACCTACCTGGTGCCGCGGGAAGACGGCCTGTTGGTGGTGGGCGCCACCAGCGAACGGGAGGCGGGGTTCGGCGAGGGGCTCACCCCCGACGGCCAGCGCCAGCTGCAGGCGGGCATCGCCGCGCTGCTGCCGGAGGCGAGTCAGTGGCCCCCGATGGAGCGCTGGTGGGGCTTTCGCCCCTGCACGCCCGATGAGGGACCGCTGCTGGGGGCCTCATCGCTGGAGGGCCTGTGGCTGGCCTGCGGGCACCACCGCAACGGGGTGCTGCTGGCGGCAATCACCGCCCAGCTGCTGGATGGGGCCATCGCCCAAACGGTGGAAGGCCCCCAGCGGAGCCTGCTGGAGGCGTTCCACTGGGGGCGCTTCGGGGGGACTGGGCCGGGGGCAGGCGGGGATCAGCCCTCGGTGCGCCACACCTGATCGGCGGGGGTCCAGTCGCTCAGCTCGGAGGGCTGGAACCAGAGGCCGATCTCGAACGCAGCGGTTTCGGGCGCATCGGAGCCGTGGATCACGTTGCGGCCGATGTTCACCGCCAGATCGCCGCGGATGGTGCCGGGCTCGGCCTCCAGGGGCTTGGTGGCGCCGATCAGCTTGCGGGCGCTGGCGATCACGCCATCGCCTTCCCACACCATGGCCACCACGGGGCCGGAGGTGATGAAGT
>JBIKKZ010000042.1:0-9713 GCA_044360095.1 Vulcanococcus sp.
TCCTACTGAGCTTGAGCCGGGCCGAGCGTTCTCAGCGAGCTAGGGTCGCCCCACTTCGTCACCTCCAGCGTGGGCGCCAGCCTCACCGTTGCCGACAGCAAGCGGGCCTTTCACACCGCCTTCCCGCACGTGATCGCACCGCTGTACCGGCGGCTGGTGGATGAGCTGCTGGTGGAACTGCACCTACTGAGCCATCAGAGCGGATTCCAGGCCGATGGCCTGTTTGCCGTGGGCCTCACCCAGGTGTTCGACAGCTTCTCCACCGGCTACAGGCCCGAGCACCAGCGGGAGCCGCTGTTTGCGGCCCTGTGCAGCGCCACCGGCTTTGACGCCAGCCAGCTGCGCAGCCGTGCCGCCGAGGCGGTGACCCAGGTGGGCCACCACAGCCTCGAGGAGGTGAAAGGCTGGCTGTCCACCCAGGGCAGCGGCGCGCCGGCCCCGATCGCCGGGCTGCTGAAGGGGGTGCAACGCCCTGATTTCCACTACTCGCGCCTGGTGGCGGTGGGGCTGCTCAGCCTGCTGCAGCGGGCCCAGGGGGCCGAAGCGCTCGAGCCCCAGGCCCTGCGCAACGCCGCCCATGAGATCGGCGAGGCCATGGGCCTGATCAAAGAGCGCGTCGACAAAGACCTCAGCCTCTATGCCACGAACATCGAAAAGATGAGCCAGGCGGTGGAGTTGATGGAGGAAACCGTGGCGGCCGAGCGGCGCCGGCGCGAACGGGCTGCGGAGGAAGCGGCCAGCCCCAGCCCCAATCCCGCCGCTTAAGGCAGGTCGAGCCGGCCGCTGAGGCTGCTCTGGCTGCCGGCCCCGGCACCAATGCGCTCCACCCGGCCCTGCAGCTGCAGGCTGCGGGCCCTCCTCACCACAAGGGGGAGGGGCTCCGGCAGCAGGCCGGCCGCGGCCAGGGCCGTGGGCTGCAGCTGCAGACGCCAATCCAGATCGCCGAGCCCAAGGGCGCTGGCCGGGGCCCGGGTGGGAATGGGTCCGAGGAACCAGAGCAAGCGCCGGGTGGCCAACCAGCGCCAGCCCCCCACCACGGCACCGTCGGGGCGGCTCCAGGTGGTGAGCCGCGGCAGCGGTTGGCGGCGCTCCAGGCCATGGCGCTCCAGGCCGCGGCTCAGGTCCGCGAGCCAGCGGTCCCAGAAGATGCGGTCGGGGGGCAGGTCAACCAACACCACCAGACCGGCTCGGAACGGGCCCTTGGGCTCCCGGCGCAGCTCGAGGCTGAAGGGGGCCTGCTTGAGGCGCCGCCATTGCTCAGGCCCAAGGCCATAGCGCTCCGCCAGGCTGTTGCGCAGCAGAGCGCTGCTGCCGACGCCTCGCAACAGCCAATCGAGGCGGGTGCCCTGCAGGCTCAGCAGCGGCTGGGGGGAGCTGGGCGGGCGGCCCGGGGGGGCGAGCCAGCCCGGCGCCGCCGTGAGGGTGCCGCTGGTGGCATCGGCTTCGCCATTCCAAAGCAAGCTGCCGCCCTCGCTGCTGAGCCGCAGGCAGCCCTGTTGCAGCTGGGAGGAGAGCGGCGCCAGGGGGCCCAGCAGCTGGGCCAGGGCGATGCCGTTCCAGTGCACGGCGCTGCCCTGCAGCAGCAGGGCGGTGCAGCGCTGGTCGAGGCCGCGGGAGGGGCGCCGCTGCAGCCCGAGCTGCTGGGCCAGCACCTGGCGCGCCAGGGGGCTGGGGGCGATGACCCAGAGGTCATCCACCGGCAGGGCGCCGGCAGGGGCGGGCTGACCGGCAACGGCCTGCATCACGATGTAGCTGCCGGCATCGCCGTGGGGGCCCCAGAACTGCCACCAGAGGCGGCGCTGGCGCGCCCACAGCGCTTGGGCAGCCTGGGGGCCAAGCCGCTGCTGCCACAGGGGGGGCGGGGGATCGCCGGGTCGGGCGGCAAAGCTCTGCAGCAAGGCCGCATCCGCCTGCAGGCGATCGAGGCCCGTGGCCAAGCGCCGCGGGAACAGGCCCAGCAGCACCGCCGGCAGGGCCAACAGCACCCCGGCGGCGATCAGGGTGCTGCGCAGGGGTTGCGCACGCGCAATCAGACGCATGCCGGCTCCTCCACCGGGCCGTAGAGGGTGGTGCGCTGGCGCACGGGCCGGCCCAGGCTGCGGGCCGCCGCCGCCAGGGCGGAAGCGGTCTGCCGGCTACCGCCCTGGGCGCCGGCCATGCTCGTGATCGTTTCCTCCATCAGGGTGCCGCCCAGGTCGTTGCAGCCCCAGCGCAGGGCTTCGGTGGCGCCGGCCAGGGTGAGCTTCACCCAGCTGGGCTGGTGGTTCACGAACCATGGGCCCAGCAGCAGCCGCGCCTGGGCGGTGAGCGCCAGCATCGCCTGGAGATCCGGCTGGTCGCGGCCCACCCGCTGGCGCAGGGCCGCCGGGGCCTGGGCACCGATGAAGGGCAGCAGCACGAACTCACTGAAGCCGCTGCGTTGATGCTGCCAGGCGGTTTGCTGCAGGGCCACCAGGGTGAGCAGGTGGGCGGCGCGGTGGGCCGGTGTCTCCAGGTGGCCGGCCATCAGGGTGGCGGTGCTGGCCAGGCCGCTGGCGTGCACCTGCAGGATCACCGCACACCACTGGCGGGCTGTGAGCTTCTCCGGGCAGAGCTGCCGGCGCACCGCCTCACAGAGCACCTCGGCGGCGGTGCCGGGCACGGACCCCAGGCCCTCTTGCTGGAGCCCTTCCAGCACCCGCTGCAGGGGGATGTGGTCCTGTTCGGCAATGAACAGCAGCTCCTGGGGGGAGAAGGCATGCAGATGCAGCCCCGGGGCCACCTGCCGCACGGCCCGCAGCAGGGCCCGGTAATACCCCAAACAGGAACCATGCAACCGCGCCTCGGGGTTGAGCCCCCCCTGGATGCAGAGCTCGGTGGCCCCCGCCAGAACCGCCTGCTGGGCGCGGGCCTGCAGGGTGTCGAAGCTGTGCCAGAAGGCCCCCGGCTGGCCGGCATCGCGGCGGTAGGCGCAGAAGCTGCAGTGCTTGAGGCAGTGGTTGGTGAAATTCAGGTTGCGGTTGACCACGAAGGTCACTGAATCGCCCACCAGCGCCCGGCGGCGCTGATCGGCGAGGGGCCGCAGGGGTCCCCGGGGGGGCTGATGCAACAAGGCACAGGCCAACTCCCAGCTGGCCTGGCTGGCGGGGTCGGCGGCCAGGGAACCCTCCAGCTGCGCCTGCCGCGCGGCGCTCCAGGGTTCGGGAGGTGGAGCCCCCGGGCCGTGGGGGTCGCTGCGCGGCGGGATCAGGCAGTGGCCAGCGCTGCGCCAGGCCCAGGGGGCGATCCACGCCGCCGGATCACTCACCGGCGGGCGCGGCCGGAGGCGGGCACAGGCTGCTGGCGGCGGCGGCGGTCGCGCCATTCCACCGTGGAGAGGTAGATCACGCCGCCGCTCACAAACACCAGCAGGGCGGCGGCGACGATCGCCAGGATGTTGTTGACCCCCAGTCCGAGGGGGAGGTCAAGGGCGTGTGCGGTCACGGATCAGGGTGAGGCGCCGGGGCCCAGGGAACGCCTCAGAAGTTGATGGAACCGTCGCCGTTGCGGCCCCACACCACCATGGCGATCGAGAAGGTGAAGGTGGCGCACAGGGCGGCCCAACCCACGGTGATCAGCATGGACGTGCAAGCGTGTTAGCGGCACTTTAACCAGCCCAGGGAGGCAGACTGGGCGTCGCTTCAGGGCTTGTCACCGGATGGGATCGTCGGGTCAAACGCTGCTCGATCGCCAACGCCTGCAGGTGCCCTACCCGAATGGGCGGGTGATCGTGCTCGATGACGACCACAACACGTTCCAACACGTGGTTGAGGTGCTGGTGAAGCACCTGCCGGGCATGACCCCCGATCGGGCCTGGGAGCTGGCCCACCAGATCGATGGCCAGGGCTCGGCGGTGGTGTGGAGCGGGCCGCTGGAGCAGGCCGAGCTCTACCACCAGCAGCTGGGGGCGGAGGGGCTCACGATGGCTCCCCTGGAGCGCTGCTGATCAGCCTTGAGCCGGGCCGCTGGCATGGCCGTGCTGGAGCAGCTCAAACAGGGGCTGGGTGCGCAAGCGGTTGTGCTCGGCCTCAAGCACAAAGCTGAGGATGCGCCCGGAGCACACCGCCAGCCCCCGCAGCCGCTGGGCGTCGGCCCGTCGCACGCTCACCAGCTGCGCATCCGGGCCGAGGGCATCGCGCAGGCGATCCAACAGCTGGGGATCGCGGGTGCTCTCCTGTGCGGCGGACATGGGCTCAGCCAAGGGAGCAATGGTCTAGCAGGCTTCCTTAGGGTTGACGACTCCGCGCGCCGTCCGCCGCCATGGGCCGGCTGGTGATCACCCACAGCACCTACCTGGAGGGACTGATCCCGCTGCTGAAGCGGCTGGTGCAGGATCCGGCCATCGACACGATCACCCCGGCGGTGATCGCCCGGGTGCGGGGCCGGGCCCCCGAGCTGCGGCTGCGGGTGTCCACCCCCATCAGCGGCGGCTGGAAGCTGGTGGCCCGCCGCGGCAGCAGCGCCCAGGAGGTGTTCGTGGTCACCGGCCTGCCAGCGGCGGAGCTCGAACAACGCATCGCTCGGCTGGTGGCCGGTGATCGAAGGGGCTGATCGAAGGGGCTGTTCGAAAGGGGTGAACCGCTGTGCCGTTCTGCCCCAGATTCCGACCTGGATGAACCAGAAGGGGCGTCAGAGCGGAGATTCGTTTCCGGCTACGGGGCCGGTTTACGGCACTGTCGCGACAGACACCCCAAGTCGAAAAGGGAGTCAGATCAGAAAACTGTAGAAGGCAGTGACCAACACAGCAGTCCGATTGAATCCTAGGGCCCGTCAACCGTTTCAGAACCGCTGGGCAGGGGCCAAATGCGGCGGATCTGCTCCAACCGTTGCATCGCCTCCTGGCGGCGCAGCGGCGGATCCTGCTGCTCCAGCAACACCGTGACATGGCCGAGCTTGCGGCCGACGGACACCCCCTGTTTGCCATACCAGTGCACATGCACACCGGGCAGGGCCTCCAGGGCCTGCCGCTGCTGGAGGTGCTCGGCGTCGGGATGGTCGGCGGGCAGGGATGCAACACCCAGCAGGTTCACCATCAGGGCACCGGGCGCCAACAGCGCCGGGGGCTCGGCCCTGGAGCCGCCCACGGTGAGCAGCTGAAGGTCGAACTGGCTGAGGCTGCAGGCCTCAATCGAGTAGTGGCCTGAGTTGTGGGTGCGGGGGGCCAGCTCATTCACCAGCAGCCCCTGGGGGCCGTAGAAGAACTCAATCGAGAGCACCCCCACGTAGTCGAGGGAGGTGAGCAGGGAGGCGGCGATGTTGCGGACCCGCTGCTGCAGGGCATGGCTGGCCTCCACCGGGGCTAGAACCCAATCGCACACCTGCTGGTGTTGGTGGGTCTGCACCAGGGGCAGGCACACCACCTCACCGGCCTGATCGCGGGCGGCCACCAGGGCCAGCTCCTGCTCAAAGGCCACGAACTCCTCGACGATCCAGTCGGCGGCATCCACCTGCTGAAGCAGGGTGCGAAGGTCGGCGTCGCTGCGGAGCACCGCCGTGCCCCGGCCGTCGTAGCCGCCACTGGCCATCTTGGCCATCAACGGGTAGGCGAAGCCATCCGGCAGGGGGGGCGATACCGGTTCCGCTGGGGTGGCAGCGCTCGGATCAGCGCTCAGATCAGCGCCGGGGGCGTCGGCGGGCTGAGCGGGGGCCGAGGGCGACGGATCGGGGGCCGTGGCCAGCTGTTCAAGGCCGAACCACCGGGGGCAGGGCAGGCACAGGCGCTGCAGCAACTCCCGCTGGCTGCGCTTGCAGATCAGCGGTTGGAGGGCCTCAAGGCTGGGCAGAAAACACACCCCGGCCTCGGCCAGGGCGGAGAGGGCCTGCAGGTCGATCCACTCGTTTTCAAAGCTGATGGCTCGGCAACGCTGGGCCAGCTCGCGGGTGGCGGAGGCATCGCGCACATCCGCCTGCACCACCTGGCTGGCCAAGGGCACGGCGGGGTCATGGGGATTGGGGGTCTGCACCACCAGGGGCACCCCACGGCGCTGGGCGGCCTCCGCCAGCATCGCGGCCAGCTGGCCGCCGCCCACGATGCCGATGGCCCCCTGAGGGGAGTCTCCGTTCAACGACGCTGCCGCGTCCATGGCCCCAGCCGTCCAATCAATCAATGTCGCATTCAGGCCGGAGTCCTGTCGCCGGCCACCGCAAAGCGCACCAGGCTGAGCAGCAGCACGATCACGAACAGGGCCAGGCCCACGGTGCAGGCGTAGCTGATCTCCAGCTCAGCGAAGGCCTGGTCGTAGACGTAATACACCAGGGTTTTGGTGGCATCGGCTGGCCCCCCCTGGGTCATCAGGTACACCTCCTCGAACACCTTGGTGGCGGCGATGGCGGAGATTACCGCCACCAGGGTCACGTAGGGGCGCAGCAGCGGCAGGGTGATGTCGCAGTGCTTGCGCCAGCCCTCGCTGCCATCAAGCTCAGCGGCTTCGTAGAGGTCGGTGGGGATGCCCTGCAGGCCCGCCAGAAAGATCACCATGTAGTAGCCGAGCCCCTTCCAGAGGGTCACCAGCATCACCGCGGGCAGGGCCAACAGCGGGTTGGTGAGGAAGCCAATAGGGCGGAAGCCCGGGCCGAGCAGGGCGGCGAGCCAACCGTTGATCAAGCCCGTTTCGGCGTAGAGCCAGCGGAAGGCGATGGCCGCCACCACGATCGACACCAGCACCGGCGTGTAGAAGGCGGCGCGAAACCAGTGGATGCCTGGCAGCTGGCGGTTGACCTGCACCGCCAGCAGCAACGAGCCCAACACCACCGGCGGCACCACACCCACCAGGTAGAGCAGGGTGGTGCCCAGCACCTTGAAAAACATCGGGTCCGCCAGCAGCCGGCGGATGTTGGCCAGCCCCACGAAGCGCAGCGGTTCGCTCACGTCCAGGCCGCTCTGGGTGAAGCTCATCAGCAGGGCCATGGCGGCGGGGATCAACACCGACAGGCTGATCAGCAACACCGCCGGCGCCAGGAAGCCCCAGGCGGTGGCGGTGCGGGCGCTGGTGGTGCGGGCGGTGGAGGGGGCCAAGGGGGCGAACGCCTTCGCAATCGCGGCATTCTGGGAGATCCCGCCGGAACAGCCAGCCCCGTGGATCCGCAACAGGTGCTGCAGCAGGTGTTCGGCTACCGCGCCTTCCGCGGCCCCCAGGAGGCGATCGTGCGCCACGTGCTGGCGGGGGGATCCGGCCTGGTGCTGATGCCCACCGGCGGCGGCAAATCTCTCTGCTACCAGGTGCCGGCCCTGTGCCTGCCGGGGCTCACCCTGGTGGTGTCACCCCTGATTGCCCTGATGCAGGACCAGGTGGCGGCGCTGCAGCAGGCGGGGGTGGCGGCCTCCGCCCTGCATTCCGCCCTCGACACCGACCAGGCCAGCGCCATCTGGGCCCAGCTGCAGCGCGGCGACCTGAAGCTGCTGTATGTGTCGCCGGAGCGGCTGCTGGCGGGGGATCTGCTGGGGCGGCTGGGGCCGCAGGTGAGCCTGTTCGCCATCGACGAGGCCCACTGCCTGTCGCAGTGGGGGCACGACTTCCGCCCCGACTACCGCCAGCTGGCCCAGTTGGCCCAACGGCACCCGGCGGTGCCGCGGTTGGCGCTCACCGCCACCGCCGATCCCCGCACCCGCGCCGACATCGTGCAGCAGCTGGGCCTCGCGAAAGGGCAGGTGTTTCTGGCCAGCTTCGATCGCCCCAACATCCGCTACCAGCTGCAGGCCAAGCAACAACCCCGCGAGCAGCTGCTGCGGTTTCTGGAGGATCAGCGCGGTGCATCGGGCATCGTCTACGCCCGCTCGCGGTCGCGGGTGGATCAGCTCACCGCGGTGCTGCAGGGGGCTGGATTCAACGCCGTGGCCTACCACGCGGGGCTGGAGCCGGAGCAACGGCGGCAGGCCCTGGAGCAGTTCCGCCTGGACAGCGCCGTGGTGGTGGTGGCCACAATCGCCTTCGGCATGGGCATCGACAAGCCGGATGTGCGCTTTGTGGCCCATGTGGATCTGCCCAAAAGCCTGGAGGCCTACTACCAGGAAACGGGCCGGGCCGGCCGCGATGGCCTGCCGGCGGTGGCCTGGATGGTGCATGGGCCGGGCGACATCCCGCAGCTGCGCCGCTTCATCGACGACTCCGCCGCCGCGCCGGAGCAGCAACGGATTGAGCACGGCAAGCTCGATGCCCTGATCGCCTACACCGAAGCGGTGGGCTGCCGGCGGCAGGTGCTGCTGCGGCACTTCGGCGAAGCCTTGGCGGAGCCCTGCGGCAACTGCGATGGCTGCCTGGTGCCGCAGCAACGGCGGGACTGCCGGGTCGAGGCCCAGAAGGCCCTATCGGCGGTGTTCCGCACGGGCCAGCGCTTCGGCGCCGCCCATGTGGTGGATGTGCTGCTGGGCAGCGCCAACGAGAAGCTGCGCAGCCTCGGCCACGACCAACTGAGCGTGTTCGGCATCGGCACCGAGCTCGACCGCAACCAGTGGCGGGCCGTGCTGCGCCAACTGCAGAGCCTGGGGGCGCTTGAATCGCCGCCGGAGGCCCGCGGCGGCCTGCGCTTCGGCGACGACTCCCTGGTGAAACCACTGCTGCGGGGGGAGCAGGCGCTGGCGTTGGCGCTGCCGGCCCCCACGCCGCCCCGGCGCCAGCGGGCTGGGGCGGCGGGCCGCGGGTCAGCGGAGCAGGCCACGGTGCCGGCGGCGGACCAGCCGTTGCTAGAGGCCCTGAAGGCCTGGCGGCGGGCCCAGGCCCGCGAGCAGGGGGTGCCCCCCTACGTGGTGTTCCACGACCGCACCCTGCAGGAGCTGGCGGCCCAGCGGCCCACCACACGCCACGCCCTGGCGGAGGTGGGGGGCATCGGCGCCGCCAAGCTGGAGCGCTACGGCGCAGCCCTGCTGGAGGTGCTGGCGGCAGGCGAGGCCTAGCCTCGGCCCACGACCCACCGCCCCCATCGCCCCCCTATCGCGCCAACCATGACGGTCACGCCGCTCAGCCTGCGCACCATCCCGGTGGAGCTCAGCGCCAACCCCTACCCCATCGTGATCGGCAACGGGGCGCTGCAGCACCTGGGGGAGCAGGTGTGCGCCGCCGGCATCAAGGCCGGCACCAAAGTGTTGGTGGTGACCAACCCGGTGGTGAACCTGCACTACGGCGGCACGGCCCTGGCCAGCCTTCGGGCCGCGGGCATGGAGGCCCAGCTGCTGGAGATCGACGCCGGCGAAGACCAGAAAACCCCCGCCACCGTGGCGCTGATCCACGATGCCGCCTTCCAGCAGAAGCTGGAGCGCGGCTCGCTGATCGTGGCCCTGGGCGGCGGCGTGGTGGGCGACATGGCCGGCTTTGCCGCCGCCAGCTGGCTGCGGGGCATCGCCGTGGTGCAGATGCCCACCACCCTGCTGGCGATGGTGGATGCCGCCATCGGTGGCAAAACCGGGGTAAACCATCCCGGCGGCAAAAACCTGATCGGCGCCTTCCACCAACCGCGGCTGGTGCTGATTGATCCCGCCTGCCTGGCCACGCTGCCGCCGCGGGAATTCCGGGCGGGCATGGCGGAGGTGATCAAGTACGGCGTGATCGGCGACGGCGAGCTGTTTGCGCAGCTGGAGCAGGCGGGGGAGCAGCTGGCCTCGATGGAGGCGCTGCCGCCGGCGCTGCTGCAAACGATCCTGGAGCGCTCCGCCGCCGCCAAGGCCCGTGTGGTGGCGGCCGACGAGCGGGAAGGGGGGCTGC
>JBIKKZ010000228.1:0-3021 GCA_044360095.1 Vulcanococcus sp.
TCGACACCGCATCCTGCAGGGCCAGGCGCACCACCTTGGCGGCATCGAGGATGCCGGCGGCCAGCAGGTCTTCGTAGTGGCCGGTGGCGGCGTTGAAGCCCTGGCCCGTGCGGCGCACCTCATCGGCCACCACGCTGCCGTCGAAGCCGGCGTTGCAGGCGATCTGGTGCAGCGGTTCCGCTAGGGCCCGTTGCACGATCGCCACGCCGGTACGCTCATCGCCGTTGAGGCCGGCGGCCAGGCTGTCGAGCTCGCCGGCCAGTTGCAGCAGGGTGGAGCCGCCCCCAGCCACGATGCCCTCCTCAACGGCGGCCCGGGTGGCGTTGAGGGCGTCCTCGATGCGCAGCTTGCGGTTGCGCAGTTCGGTTTCGGTGGGGGCGCCCACCTTGATCACCGCCACGCCGCCGGCCAGCTTGGCCACGCGCTCGCTCAGCTTCTCGCGGTCGTAGTCCGAATCGGTGTTGTCGAGTTCGCGCTTGATGGCGGCGATGCGGTCGGCCACGGCGCCCTGGTGCTCACCGCTGGCCACGATCGTGGTGTCGTCCTTGCTGATGGTGATCCGGCGCACGCTGCCCAGGTCGTCCAGGGTCACCTTGTCGAGGGTCATGGCCCGGTCTTCGCTCACCAGGGTGGCTCCGGTGAGGATGGCGATGTCCTGGAGCATGGCCTTGCGGCGATCGCCGAAGCCCGGCGCCCTCACGGCGGCCACCTGCAGCACGCCGCGGTTCTTGTTCACCACCAGGGTGGCCAGGGCCTCACCGTCCACCTCTTCCGCCAGGATCACCAGCGGCTTGCCGGCGCGCGACACCGCCTCGAGCACCGGCACCAGGTCGTTGATGGCGCTGACCTTGCGGTCGGTGATCAGCAGCAGGGCGTTGTCGAACTCGCAGACGCGGCGGTCGTTGTCGGTGACGAAATAGGGGGAGCTGTAGCCGCGGTCGAAGGCCATGCCCTCGGTGATCTCCAGCTCGGTGGCGAGGCTCTTGCTCTCCTCCACGGTGATCACGCCGTCGACGCTCACCGTGTCCATGGCTTCGCTGATCATGCGGCCCACCTCCTCGTCGCCACCGGAGCTCACGGTGGCCACCTGGCGGATGGCGTCGCCGGCGACCGCCGTGGCACGGGCTTCGATGCCCTGCACCACCTGGGCCACCGCCAGATCCATGCCGCGGCGCAGGTTTACCGGGCTGGCGCCGGCGGCCACGTTGCGCAGGCCCTCGCGGGTCATGGCCTGGGCCAGCACCGTGGCGGTGGTGGTGCCATCACCGGCCTTGTCTTTGGTTTTGGTGGCCACCTGCAGCAGCAGCTTGGCGCCGAGGTTTTCGAACGGATCCTCCAGTTCGATCTCCTTGGCGATGGTGACGCCGTCGTTCACCACATCGGGGGCACCGAACTTCTTCTCCAGCACCACGTTGCGGCCCTTGGGGCCGAGGGTGACCTTGACCGCATCGGCCAGGGCATTGACGCCCCGCTCCAGGGAAGCGCGGGAGGCATCGGAAAAGGAGAGCAGCTTGGCCATCGCAGGGGCTGATCGCAGGCGAATGGCCACAGGCTCCCATGGCGGCGGGGCCGTTGGCTGGTGGGGAAAGCCGAATCCCGCCGCCGGCCGAGGTGCACAGCCCGCCGGGGCTCGATAGGGTTCGCCCCATGGAGGACACCATCGGCGACGCGCTGGCGGAGGGGCTGAATGGGGCCCTGACTGGCCAACTGGGCGACGTGCTGGCGGACCCCAGCGCCGGCAGCAACGTGATGGCGTTTCTGCTGGTGGCCGGTCTGGGGCTGGGCATGGCCCTGATTTACGTGCCCCTGCGGGTGTTTCTCACGGTGACGGCCCGCAGCCGTCGCCTGCGGCTGCTGCAGCGCATCCGCCGCCTGCGGGAGGAATTAACCCAGCCCGTTGGGCCCTAACGCATCACCATGCCGCCATCCACCTGCAACACCTGTCCGGTCATGTAGGCGGCGGCGGGGTCGGCCGCCAGGAAGCGCACCGCGGAGGCCACCTCGCTGGCTTGGCCCATGCGGCCCATGGGGATGGCCTTGAGGATCGGCTCCTTGTCGAGCTCGGCGGTCATGTCGCTGTCGATGAAGCCCGGTGCCACCGCATTCACGGTGACCCCGCGGCTGGCGAATTCGGCGGCGCTGCTGCGGGTGAGGCCGATCACCCCCGCCTTGGCGGCGCTGTAGTTGGCCTGGCCCGGGTTGCCCATCAGCCCCACCACCGAGGTGATGTTGATGATGCGGCCGCTGCGGGCCTTGAGCATCGAGCGGCTCACGGCGCGGGTGCAGAGGAACACGCCCGTGAGGTTGAGGTCGATCACGCTCTGCCAGTCGGCGCTCTTCATGCGCATCAGCAGGCCATCGCGGGTGATGCCGGCGTTGTTCACCAGCACATCAAGGCGCCCCTCGCGCTCCAGCACCGCCTTGATCAGCCCCTCCACCTGGTCCTCATCGGCCACGTTGGCCTGGTGGGCCCAGGCCTTGCCGCCGTTGGCGCCGATCTGGTTCACCACCGCGTCGGCGGCGGCGGGGGAGCTGGCGTAGTTCACCACCACCGTGGCGCCGGCAGCGGCCAGCTCCCTGGCGATGGCGGCGCCGATGCCGCGGCTGGCGCCGGTCACCAGGGCGACCTGGCCGGCGAGGGGGGTGGCGTCAGCCATGGGAAGGGGGCAAGCGTCGGGCGAGCGTAGGGCCGCGGTGATGCCTGGGTTGGCCGCCCGGTTCAGGCCTGCATGACCTCCACCCCCGCCAGCGCCGCCCCCAGCAGATCGGCGAAGGCCTGCAACTGGGGCTGGCTGCCCATCACCACCAGCAGTTGCCCGGGCTCCAGGCGCACGTCGCCGCCCGGGTTGGCGATCAGGGGCGGTTCGTTGCCCGCCTCGCTGGCGCCGCGGATCGCCAGCACCAGGGCCCCGCTGCGGCGCCCCAGCTGCAGCTCCGCCAGGCTGGCGCCATTGAGGCTGCCGAGACGCTCGGGGTCGGGGCTGAGCCGGAATTCCTCCACCTCGCAGTCACTGCCAGCCA
>JBIKKZ010000229.1:0-3019 GCA_044360095.1 Vulcanococcus sp.
GGGTCTCTTGCTCCGATGCTGCGGGCGCTGATCAGCGCCCTGGGCGCCGTGTTCTACCTCCAGAACATCGGCGTGGAGATGGCCGCCATCTGGGCCCTGCTCAGCGCCGGCGGCATCGGTGCCGGTTTGGCGTTGAAGCAGCCGGTGCAGGAGTTTTTCAACTACCTCACCCTGCTGTTGGACCGGCCGTTCCAGGCCGGCCAGTGGATTCAGGTGAACGGCATCACCGCCCGGGTCGAACGGATCGGGGTGCGCTCCACGCGGCTGCGCAACCTCAGCGGCGAAGCGATCGTGATGGGCAACAGCCTGCTCACCAGCTCCGTGGTGACCAACTGCGACGAGCTGCAGCAACGGCGGGTGGTGCTCCGCTTCGCCCTGCAGGCGGACGCCCCCCCCGAGGCCCTCGAGGCTCTGCCCCTGCGGGTGCAGCGCTGGCTGGCCGATGAATCCGGGCTGCGGCTTGAGCGGTGCCACTGCCTGGATCTGCAGGGCACCGCCCTGGTGTTTGAACTGGTCTATGCCCTCGATGGCGGCGATGGGCAGGACCATCGGGAGGTGCAGCAGCGCGTCACCCTGGGGCTCAACCGGTTGATCCAGGGGCTGGGGCTGCGGCTGGCGGCCAGCTAAGACGCCACCAGGGCTGGCCGCCACCCGGGTTGCTACTGTGGGCAGCTTGGACCGCCAGCGGTTCAACGCCATTCGTCGTTCTGTAAGTCGGTCATGTCCCGGGTCTGCCAACTCACCGGCAAGCGCGCCAACAACGGCATGGCCGTGTCGCACTCCCACGTGCGCACCAAGAAGCTCCAACAGGTGAACCTGCAGGAGCGTCGCCTGTGGTGGGCCGAGGGCAACCGCTTCATCAAGCTTCGCGTCTCCACCCGCGCCCTCAAGACCATCCAGAAGAAGGGCTTGGGCGCCTACGCCAAGGAACTGGGTATCAACCTGGCCAAGCTCTGAGCCCAGCCTGTGATCTCACGCCGCCAGCTGCTGGAGGGATGCGCCGCCAGCCTGGCGGTTTTTTGTGCGCGGCCCCTGGCGGCCCGGGCCCTTGGCGGCCCCCTGCCGGCCCTGGATCAGCCGGCCCCGGATTTCAGCCTCGATGGCGTGCCGGGGCCCCGCAGCCTGGCTGACTTCCGCGGCCGTTGGTTGGTGCTCTATTTCTATCCGCGCGATTTCACCGAGGGCTGCACCATCGAGGCCCGCGGCTTCCAGCGCGATCTCGAGCAATTCCACCGCGCCGGCGCCGAGGTGGTGGGCATCAGTGCCGATTCCGCCGACAGCCACGCCGAGTTTTGCGGCAGTGAGGCCCTGGCCTATCCGCTGCTCTCCGACCCGGGCGGCCGCGTGAGCAAGGCCTATGGCAGCTGGATGGCCCCCTTCTCCCAGCGCCACACCTTCCTGATCGATCCTGAGGGGAGCCTCAGGGCGCTGTGGGTGGGGGTGAGGCCGTTGGGCCACAGCCAGGAGGTGCTCACCACGCTGCGGGAGCGTCAGCTCAAAAGCTGAACCATCCCATGCTGGAAGCCACCTGAACGCCGACCGTGCCTAGTAGGGCACCGAGCAGCGAACCGACAAAGGCCAGCCACCCCAGGGGAGCACCCACCGCCTCGCTGGCGGTGGTGGGCTCCACCAGGCTCAAGCGCTGAGCGGGAGTGGATTGACTGTCCTGCTGACGACGGATGAGGGCTTCGAAATCAGGCATTCGATCTCCTGGGCAACGGATTGGTAGGCCGACCAGCCGGCCATGCGCCGGGGATCGGAACGACCCCGGTCATCACAGGCGAGGGACACGGGCAGGCCCTGGGTTTCAGCCTTGTCGAAGGCGCTGAGCAGGGGCACCTCAGCGGCGAGCACCTGCAGACCAAACGACTCCAGGGCCTGGCGGGCATCGGTGACCGCACGGGGCTGACGCAGATCCACCTTCGCCATCAAGACCGCATGGGGCACGCCAACACGCTGCAGCAGCTGGGCCAGCTCCACCGTGAGCTCCACGGAACGGGCCTTGGGGGCGGTGGGCAACAGCACCAGATCCGACCCCACCGCCAGGTGGCGGAGCTCCTCCTCATCGCTGCTGGCCTGGCCATCGGTGATCACCACCTCGGCGTGGCGAGCGGCCTTGGCAGCTGCCTCCACAGGCACCACGGTGAACGGCAGGTTGCCGCGAATCCCATAGGCGAGGGCGGAGCGGTTGCGGTCTGCATCCACCACGCACACCTGGCGGCCCTGCTCAGCCCAAACACTGGCCAGGTGAATGCTGGTGCAGGTTTTGGCCACTCCGCCCTTCTGGCCGGAGACGGTGATGAACACCAGCGGGCTGCAAGTGCCCGGAGAATAAGGTCAGCTCGCCGTTTGTGCAGTATGCGCTGACACGGCCAGGCGCTCCATCCGGTTGAGGTGCGCCATGCCCACGTGCAGGCTCTCGCAAAACAGGCATTGCCCCCCGAAGCACACCTGAAACAAGTCGCCGTCGCTGGCCTGCAGCTGGTAGATCGTGCCGCCGTAGGGGCCAACCATCACGGGGGAGCTGGACATGCTGTCGTCGCATCAACGGCCAGAGCGTGACGTGCCCACCGGTCGTCGACCATCGGTAGAAGTACCGGCGAACGCCGATGACTCAAGGGGCGAGGCGTTGCAGCAGGGAGCGGTGCAACGCCGTGGCCTGGCGCATCTGGGCCAGCGGTTCAAGTCCGGCGGGCTGGTCGAGCACCTCACCCCAGGCCTGCGCCAACAGCGCCGCCGTGGGCAGGGGGTCGGCCAGGTCGGTGCAGCCACAGCCAAACTCCAGGGCGCAGGCCTGGACCTTGGGGTCGTAGCTGAGGGCCGCCACCGGTGCGCCGGACAGGGCCGCCAGGATCAGCGCATGCAGGCGCATCGCCACCACCAGGCCGGCGCTGCGGAACACCGCCATCGCCTCCGCAGGGGTCTCGGCCACCAGTTGCCGGCAGCGGCGCTGCAGCGCCGGTGGCACCAGGCCCTGATCCAGCAACTGTTGCAGCAGCGGCTGGTCCTGGGGGCCATG